>JAVBXV010000079.1 GCA_030824405.1 Anaerolineales bacterium
CGGCGTATACAACATGATGATAAGCGGGGTCTGGTTCTGTGAAATTATTAAATCTTCCGCTTTTGCTCCAGTTGAATTTGCCGCTGTCCACGATCACGCCGCCGATGGATGTGCCATGCCCGCCGATAAATTTTGTGGTGGAGTGAGTGACGATGTCCGCGCCCCATTCGAAGGGACGGCAGAGATAGGGCGTGGCAAATGTGTTGTCGATCATCAGGGGAATGCCGAACTCGTGCGCGATCTTCGACACTTCTTCCAACGGGAAAATATTCACCAGAGGGTTGCTGATAGTTTCGCCGTAAATAATTTTTGTGTTGGGTTGAATGGCACGCCGAAAATTTTCGGGGTCAGATGGATCGACAAACGTTACGTTAATTCCCAGCCGTGGAAATGTATATTTGAATTGAGTGACCGTTCCGCCATAAAGTGTGGACGCGGAAACAATGTGGTCGCCCGCTTCGCAAATGGTGAGGATGGCTGTCGCCTGTGCGGCGTGCCCTGAGCTGACTTCCAGTGCGCCCACTCCGCCCTCTAAACTGGCCATGCGATTCTCGAGCACGTTACTCGTCGGATTGGAAATGCGGGTGTAGATGTTGCCTTCTTCCTGCAAGGCAAATAAACGCGCGGCGCGTTCTGTGCTTTTGAGATCGTACGCAGAGGTTTGATAAATAGGAACTGCGCGGCTTCCCGTGGCGGGATCGATTGTGTAGCCTGCATGCAGTTGACGGGTGGTGAATCCAAATTTTCGATCTTTGTTCATGGCATTTCCTTTTTTTATTCACTTACCTTGTGCGATCATCTGTCCTCTTGATCGGAATGTCGTTCGGATCAAAAGCTGTGGCTTGATAGACGTAGTAGTTCAGCCAGTTTGCATATAACAAATTGGCATGTCCCCGCCAGCGGACGTTGGGAGTCTGGCTTGGATCATTGTTTGGATAATAATTTTGCGGGACGTGGATCGGAAGTCCCTTGTTGATGTCGCGGTCGTATTCGGCTTTGAGGGTCAGTGGATCGTATTCAGAGTGACCTGTAATGAAGAGGTGACGTCCATCTTTGGAGCCGACGATGTACACGCCCGCTTCATCTGATTCTGCGAGCAGCTGCAACTCGTCCACTTTTTCCACGTCTGCGCGGCGGATCTCGGTGTGACGGGAGTGCGGGGCGAGGAAAATGTCGTCGAATCCACGAAGCAGGTTCTCGGTCGAGGAGAGGATGCGGTGCTCATAGACGCCGAACATCTTGTGAGGCAGGTCATATTTTGGGATGCCATACTTTCGGTAAAGAGCGGCTTGTGCTCCCCAACAAATATAGAAATTAGATTCAACATTTGTCTCGGCCCAATCTATGATCTGAGTCAACTCATCCCAATAATCAACTTCTTCAAATGGCATCTGCTCAATCGGCGCGCCTGTGATGATCAGACCATCGAACTTTTTATCTTTGATCTCATCAAAGGTCACGTAGTGATTCAGCAAATGCTCGACATCGGTGTTCTTTGATTCGTAAGTGGCGGTATGCAGTAGGGTGATCTCCACCTGCAGCGCAGAGTTGGAAAGCAACCGCAAAATTTGAGTTTCAGTGGCGATCTTGGTTGGCATAAGATTCAAGATGGCAACTTGCAGCGGACGGATGTCCTGCTCTTGCGCGCGTTCTTCATCCATGATGAAAACATTTTCTTTTTCAAGAATGGCGCGTGCGGGAAGGGTGGATGGAATTTTTACAGGCATGGGGTTTGAATGATGAATGCTGAATGATGAATGCAGAATTTTTTATTCTGCATTCATCATTCTCACTTCTGCATTTATGAAAGCGCTTGATCCAAGTCCCACTTGATGTCTTCGAAGTCTTCGAGACCAATGCTCAAGCGGACAAAATCGGGGCTGACGCCAGCGGTGATCTGCTGCTCATCAGTGAGTTGACTGTGGGTTGTGGTGGCGGGGTGAATGGCGAGACTGCGCGCGTCGCCCACGTTGGCAAGGTGGCTGAAGAGTTGCAGGCTTTCGATGAATTTTCGGCCAGCTTCTGCGCCGCCTTTGACGCCAAACCCAAGAATTGCGCCTGCGCCTTTGGGTAAATATTTTTTGGCACGCGCGTGATCGGGGTGACTCTTGAGGCCAGGATATTTGACCCAGCTAACTTTGGGATGGCTCTCAAGATATTCAGCCACGGCTTGCGCGTTCTGCACATGACGTTCCATGCGCAGGCTCAAGGTTTCAATGCCTTGAATGGTCTGCCATGAATTGAACGGTGACTGGCACGCGCCGATGTCACGCAGAACATGCACACGGGCTTTGATCGCGAACGGAGGAAGCCCTGCGCCGACGAGGCTCGAGTAAACCAATCCATGATACGAAGGATCGGGGGTGTTGAAGTTTTCAAACTTGCCATTGCTGAAATCGTAATTACCGCCATCCACGATGATGCCGCCGATGGATGTGCCGTGTCCGCCGATGAATTTGGTGGTGGAGTGGGTGATGACGTGCGCGCCCCATTCAAACGGGCGGAAGAGATACGGCGTGGCGAATGTATTATCGATCAGCAGGATCAGTTTATTTTTATTGGCGATCTCGGCTACTTCTTCGATCGGGAAGACGGTTAGATCTGGGTTGCCCAAAGTTTCGCCATAGATAATTTTGGTGTTGGGCTGGATCGCCGCTTCAAAATTCTTTGGGTCGCTTGGGTCAACGAAAGTTACTTGAATGCCGAGCTGCGGAAGTGTGTACTTGAACTGATTGTATGTGCCGCCATATAAACGTGATGACGAAACAATATGGTCGCCTGCGCTGCATAACGTAAAAATTGCCTGCGCCTGTGCCGCATGTCCTGAGCTTGCGGCCAATGCCGCCACGCCGCCTTCGAGTGAAGCAATGCGCTGCTCCAACACATCGGTGGTTGGGTTCATCAAACGCGTATAAATATTTCCGAGTTCTTTGAGCGCGAATAAATTGGCAGCGTGTTCTGTGCTTTTAAATTGATAGCTCGTTGTTTGATACAACGGTACCGCGCGGCTGCCTGTGGTGGGGTCTGGGGAATAGCCCGCATGCAGTTCACGAGTGGCGAAACCTAACTTACGATCTTTGATTGTGGACATTGATTTTCTCCTCTTGAATAATGTTTACCCGCCCTTCAGAAGAGATTAAAAAATTACCTCTTCTGAAAGTACAAGAAGAGGTATACGTCTATACCGTCCTCTCATCTTCCAGATATGAATGACGTTTTGCTGTCATTCCTATTTGCCGAATTTGGCACCATAACTATTGTCTGGTTGCCGAAGCTTCAAAGGGTCGGTCCCTCAGCTTCTCTGGATAAGAGCGAATATTTAATTTCGCCGTTTATATCATGGCGTTTATAAATGTGTCAAGCAATTGTTTGATTTATTGTGTTACCCATTTGGGTATTCTTTATAAAAGATTTTCGTTTACCAATAATTCGGCATTGTAAATAGATGCGCCCGCCGCGCCGCGAATCGTGTTGTGTGAAAGCACAACAAATTTAAGATCGAGGATGGGATCTCGCCTCACACGGCCGACCACTGTCGTCATGCCTTTTCCTGTTAATCGGTCGAGTCTTGGCTGGGGCCTATCCGCTTCATCTCTCACACTGATAACTGGGCGCGGTGACGAAGGCAATTCTCTAGCAGACAGGGGAGCGGCGTAATCACGTAATGCCTGTATCGCAATTTCAGGTTCAACGGGATTTTCCAATGCCACACTCGCGCAGACCGTGTGACCATCGATGACCGCCACGCGATTCGTATGCGCGCTAAATTTAATATCTGCCAGATCAATTTTATTTCCATTCAATTTGCCGAGCATCTTGCGCGGTTCCCATTCCACTTTTTCTTCTTCGCCGCCATTGCCCACGTTGGGGATGATATTGTCGATAATATCGAGCGAAGGAACACCAGGATAACCCGCGCCCGAAAGCGCCTGCATCGAGACCATGAAAACTTTCTTTACGCCGAAGGCATCATCCAACACTTTGAGTGCAATCGTCAGCCCCGTGCTTGTGCAATTTGGGTTTGTGACGATACATCCGCTCCAGCCGTGATTAATGCGCTGCTGTTTGACCAGTTGAATATGGTCCGCGTTGATCTCGGGCAGCAACAGCGGCACATCTTCTCCGCGCCGATAGGAGGATGCATTCGAGCAGACTGCTGAACCTGCCTTCGCGAACTGTGGTTCCAATTCATTTGCAATTTCAGTGTGCAGTGCCGAAAAGACGATCTTCGCCTGCACAGCATTCGTATTCGCGGGGACAATGATCATATTGCGCGCATACTCTGGCATGGGAGTATCCAGCACCCAGCGTGTTGCATCTGCGTATTTTTGTCCAGCCGAACGGTCGGAAGCGGCGAGAGCCACCACCTTGAACCATGGATGATTTTCCAATAAAGAAATAAATCGCTGGCCGACAGAACCTGTCGCGCCGAGTACTGCTACGGGAATTTGCTGCATATGTGCTCCTTAATATTTTTTTATTCGTCCTGAGCGGAGCCGCCGTGTTTTGGCGGCGTAGTCGAAGGACAGCGCGCTTCGACTGCGTTCCGCCTATCGGCTTCACTCCGCTCAGCGAGAAATTTATTTCACGATCAACTCATGCAAACATTGCACGGCTAGGTCGGTATCTGCGGCGGCGACGACCATGCTGATCGAAACTTCTGATGAACCCTGGGCAATTGCCAACACATTGGCTTTGCTCTTGCCAAGTTGCGAGAAGACTTGTCCCGCCACGCCAGGGGTGTGACGCATGCCCACGCCAACGACGGTGATGATCGAAACATCTTCCGTCATCCAGACGCGGTCAATGTCTTCGTCCTCGATCTCGTGGACAAAGGCCAGTTGCAGGGCGTCGATCACAGAGGCGGCTGATTCAGAAGGGACGGCGAAACAGATCGATTGCTCGGAGGATGCCTGTGTAATTAATGGCACACTGGTCTTCGTGGATGCGACCGCACCGAACGCACGCGCAGCCACGCCAGGGACGCCCAGCATGCCGCGCCCTTCGATGGTGACCAGTCTCTGATTGCGGATGGCGGTCACGGCTTTGACCACCTGTCCATTGCGCGGATGCAGGTCAGAGGGAACATTCGCGATCAGGCGTGTGCCAGGGTGTGACGGGTTGAATGTGTTGCAGATGCGCAAGCCAATGCCCGCATCCACCACGGGGCGGATCGTTTTGGGGTGGATGACTTTTGCGCCGTAATAGGCCAGCTCTGCCACTTCGCTATAGGTGATCTGTGACAATGTTTTTGCATCTTTCACAATGCGTGGATCGGTGGTCATGATGCCGTCCACATCTGTCCAGATCCAGACATCGTCTGCGGGCAGGACTGCGCCGATGATGGCCGCGGAGTAGTCACTGCCGCCGCGCCCCAGCGTGGTGATGGCGCCTTCAGGGGTTGCGCCGATAAAGCCAGTGGTGATCGGGATGATGCCTGCGTCCATTAATGGATTTAATATTCTTCGTGTTTTTTCTGTGGTGGCTTTGAAATCGGGATGCGCGCTTTGGTAATGTGCATTCGTGACTACAAACTCTGTCGATTCGATTCCCCTGGCAGATAAGCCCGCATCGTTGCCCACTGCCGCAAGCAAGCGGACGCTCATTCTTTCGCCGATGGATGCGACCGCATCCATTGCGCGTGGACTGGCTTCACCAAGTACGGCGATCGCTTTGCATAGGTCTACGAAGGAGAGGATCAATTTGTTGATCTCTGCTTTTGTGGCCTCGCGCAATGCGGCATCTTTGATGACTGCATCTGCGCTGGCGAAGTGTTTCTCTCTCAGCGTGGACTCTGTACTCGCAAGCGAATCAACTGTCCCTTGCGCCGCGAGCGTGGCACTATCCAATAAAAGATTCGTGACGCCAGACATCGCGGAGGTGACAACCACCATGCGCGCCCAATCCTTTTTTGTATCGCGAATGATCTGCACGGCGTTGACGAGCGCCTCGGCCGAACCGACAGAGGTTCCACCAAATTTCATAACGAGCGTTTGTTGTTCTGGCATGCTGTTCTTCTCCTTAAGGTAACAAAAACGCCCCACGTTTCCGTGAGGCGTTGTGTGTTCCGAGTGTCCGTTGTTTGCGGCTACTTCTGACCAAGCACAATTGCCCCACGGGAATTCCCGAAGGTAGTGGTCATGGTCATCATAGTGCCGAAACAAAAGTTATACATTGGGCGGTATTCTATGCGAGGGCGGGGGATTGGTCAAGGGCTTGGGTATGGGAGATTTATAAGAGGGACAGTATAATGATGAAAATAAAGTGGTGGTAAGTAATGAATGCAATTTCAAAATCATAAAACATGGGAGAAATAATATGAATATAAGTAAGCCCGTAAAAATACTAATTGGTATCCTCACAGCCTTTGCAGTATTGTTTCCATTCTTGATCATGCCAGCTTTCATGATGTTTTTTGTGTTTGGTTCTGGCTTTCCGTTTTTTGATCCTCAATCTATTCCAAGCCCAAACGACATGGAAGTAATGATGCCTTTCATGTTCATTTTTTATCCTCTAATGATGTGCTTTTCTGTCGTTCAATTAGGTTTGCAGGTTTTCTACATCATTCACGAAATCAAAAACAAGGCTTTGACGGACACCTTCAAAATTTTGTTCGCAATTGGCACATTCTTTTTACCGTATGTAGCCATGACTATCTATTTTTTCGCCTATCTATGGAAAGACAGCCCACAAGAAACGCAAATTGAACAAGTGTAATTTCGGCAACGGTTTAATTTTGCGTGTTCTACTCTGGGCCAGAGTCTATGACTGCGCCATGTCCACGAAGGCAAACCGTTAGCTGGCATCATTGGAATTATTTCAAGAGAGAATAAATATGAGCGAGCATGAACTTGATATTCAATATCGATTTTTTGTGGTCGGTGAGAGACCTCTTTGCGTTTGGGGTACTAATATTCAATCACTCGCTTTAGAATTCCTTGATAATCTAGACGCAACCTACTTTGAGTATATTTCTAATACACATAGTCAAAATATTATCGAAGATAAACTGCGAGAAAAGGAATCGCAATTTGCAGCTCTGGCTATTAGGACGGCATATTCACAAGCACTTGAAACCTTATTTGCACTTTTATGTGCAACAGTTCAATCTCCATATTGCATTCATGCTTGGATTGATAATTATCATTCACGAGAACTATACGCTCTTGTTAGAAAAATCCACAATCGTGAACCTGTTGAAACATTGCTCAGTGTAAAGCATGTCACATGGCAAACAATTGCCGAAGCTGTTTTTGAGTCGTTAGTGCTGGAAGACAAAAAAAAAGAAACTGCAATCAAGCAGGATTTTGGGAATCTGTGGTCTCAGTTTGCATCACAATTCCTAGATAGCAATTTTTCGGATGAATACAATAGTATAAAGCATGGGCTTCGTGTCCGTCCTGGCGGTTTTTCCATTGCTGTTGGAGCGGAAGATAAACCTGGTGTTGCTGTTCCTAAGGAAAAAATGCAGGTGCTCGGCAGGAGTGAATTCGGCTCCCAATTCCTTGCTGCAAAAAAGATTAGTGAAAATGCCCAACATATAGAGATGAAACGGCATCATAGAAATTGGAGTCCCGAAGATCTTTGTTGGGGTCTTCATTTAATTTCACTCTCAATCGCAAATGTCAAGTCAGCATTACGGATAATTAACGGTGTACCTGCAGTTGATGTGAAGTTTGAATGGGCAACAGACCGTGATTTGTTTCAAGAACCATGGAAACGCACTCGACAAATCGGTGTCACATCAATGAGCGGTTTTCAAATAGATATAAAGACAGATTTCATTACTACTTTTTCAAAGGAAGAAATCTTAGCAAGATATAGGGCAGGTAAAGACGCTGGCGTTAAGCGTCTTGTTTTTTCAGACCCAAGTTCAGGTACTGCAAAAAATGCCAGCTAACAAAGCGCGCAGTGGACGCTGGTGATTCTGCGCACATACCAAGCATTTTTCTACGCCTCAGCATTTTTCCAGTTGGACGGCTTCGCCGTCCCCGCCCCAGTGCGGGTAACGCAAACCGTTAGCTGGCTAAAATCACAATAATAAATAGGAGAGGATATGACAGATAATCTCAACCCACTTGAAGTAAGCGAAACAATTAATTCGGAAACTGAGAAACATCAAGCCGATGATCAAATTCTGATGAATCATGCTGTTATGCTCAAAGAAATTCGTTCTTGGGGACTTTGGTCATTGGGATTAGGAGCAGTACATATTTTTACTTCAGGATTCTTAAGTGCTCCTTGGGGTATATTGCTCTTGATTGTCGGGCTAGCATCTTTCTATTTTCAAACCGCCTCAATGTTTGTCATTTATGCAACCACCTTAGCGTGGGTAGCTTTATCAAATTTTGCGAGTTTTCAAATTGGCTGGGTAGCTTTTGCAGCTTTTCAACTCATTCTTTCTTTTAACGTTTTTAAACAGTATCGGCAGTTTCGCAACGTTGAAGCCGAATACCTAAAGACTATCATGGAAAATTCCGCACTTGATAAATCATCGTTAAAACGAGCGTCTCTTATCTTTCCGTGGACAGGCTCAATTGTTGGCTGTTCAACAATAGTTGGCATGTTTTTTATCTTTCTTTATATTGCTTGGGTGGTCATTTCAGGAAATTCTACCGACGCATCACATATTCCTGTACCTAATTACATTGCATTTATAAAGGATTTGCTTGTAAATTTCGGCGTCATTAGTTTTGCATTGGGTCTAGCCTCGCTGCTTTCACAATATCGCTTAAAAGCATTGGCTGTAATTGCCATGGCTGCAGGTATCATTACTGTAGTAATTGATATATTTTTCTTCTGATAAAACGCCAGCTAACAAAACGTGCACCCGACGTTGGGGATTCTGGCGCGATTCCAAGCCTTTTTCTGCTTCCAGGCAGAGTCCGTGCTTGCGACATGTCTACGACGTAAGCCGCACCTAGATGTCAAAGAAATGCAAAAACTTTGCCCTGTTTATGGGGGGTAAAGAAAAATACAAAAAATAGGAGAGTTTCATCAAATGAGTTACATCCGAGATAATCTAATGCCCAATGAGAAAGTTTTTTTCACTGCTCGTGTTTCCCCTGCAGTTTTTTTGCGGTCAATAGTTTCATTTATGTTGACAATTGCAGTTTTTATTTACGGGTTAAGTAATACTGTTGGGATTATAACTAAAGCAGGTTCAGCTTCTCCAGAAAATACTGCAACTGCATTGTGGGGAAGTACCTTACTTCTTGCTTCGGGGATTCTTTTCTTGAACTCGATTTTACTTGGGCTTCAAGCATTAATTATTATGTCTACAACTGAGTTTGCCGTAACAAACCGTAGAGTTATTGCAAAGACTGGCTTCATCCGCAGGCATACGCTTGAAATGCTCCTGTCAAAAGTAGAAAGCGTAACGGTTTCCCAAAACATTTTGGGTAGGTTACTAAATTTTGGCACAGTGACAGTAACAGGCACAGGTGGGACAAAAGAAAGTTTCCGAGCAATTGTTGAGCCAATTGCTGTTAGGAAGAAAATAAATAATATTATTGAAGGTTATACGCAGCATCAACAAAAACTATCTAACCCACAGGTAGGCAGTTAACAAAGCATGGACTGGACACTGGGATTCTGCGGCAAGCATTTTTCTGCTCCCGAGCAGAGTCCACGCCTGGGACATGTCCACGAAGGCAAACGGTTAGGCAATAAACACAAGGAGTATCATGTTCAAGGGAATAAGAACTGCAAGCGAACTCATAAAGCAAAGCGTAATACTTCTGGGGAAACGTCCAAGTTTATTGGTGCCTTTGTTATTGTGTTGGACTTTATATGCGCCCATCGTTTTGTATTTCGAATTCTTCTTCGATTGGGCTCAATATCCAATTTCTTCCGTATTGTTAATTGTACTGGGAGTAATTACTGTATTTTCCTTAATTGTCGGCGTGTCGTGCCTGGTTCTTTTGGAATTAATTGAGCAAATTGAAAATGGTAAAAGCGTCCGCATTTTGAACGCTTTTTGGAGTGTTATAAAAAGCAGTTTCCTTCGAGCTCTACCTATTCTTTTGGTTTGGGCAATTTTATGGTTTATCATCCATGTCATTCAAGCACCTTTTCGGCGCTCTAGTGATAAAGGTGAAAATTTTTCTGCTCAAAACGCTGCTCGCACTCTTGCAAATATAGACTCAAATTTTAGTTTGTCAAATGCATTTTTTGAAGCATTGAAAAAAGGCTTGCGAATGATTGTTTTTCTAATCTTGCCCGCTATTGCGTGGGAAGAGTTATCACCTATCTCTGCAGCCCAAAAGGGGTTGAGTATTTTACGGGCACACAAGGCAGAATTTGCAACAGGTTTTGTGTTATCTGAAGCTGTATCAATTTTTACATTATTACCAGCGGCTATAATTTTCTTTGTTACTGATAAATTCAATATTATTTTGGCGGATGGAATTTGGTTTGGGGTAATTATTTATTGTGCTTTTGCATGGAGTTTTTCGCTTTACATCGAGCAAATGTTTGCCGCAGAGTTGTACTTATGGCATTTAAAATGGGTTAAAGCAAGCGAGATCGCAAAGAAAAACAAAAAGAGTCTGCCTACCTTTAATCGTATTAAACCGCCGTCAATCCTCGATGATGTTCCAGAATTTGTTAAACTAAAAAATGTTGCCTAACAAAACGCGCATTGGATGCTGGGGATTCTACGGTAAGCATTTTTCTGCTCCCGAGCAGAGTCCACGCCTGAATTATGTCCACGAAGGAAAGCCGTTCGGCGGCTAACAGAAAGGTAATCTATGAGAGAAAGCATAGTTCTTCTTGATAATACAACCATATATGGCGCAAAATATGCGTATGAATTTTATCCGCCAAAAACAACTGACTGGCTTGGAGGTTTAAACGCTGTAAATCTTCGTTCTTTAATGGATGTTTTAGAGTCCATTGTTTTATATGACAGTCTAATGGTTGATGGTTCTAGCCGAGTAATATCTGGTGGCAAGGAAGAGTATGACAAAGTAGTGTTTCAAGAAATTTGGGATGACCTTTCAGAAACTCGTAGCAGGCATGGAAAGAGTATTCTTGAAAACAATGGCTTTGCTTTTATCAGCCGAGGAGCATCTCTCACTCCAATATTGAAAACGACATTTGAGAAATTATTAATACATCTCAACGAAGGAACGTTCAAGGAATCTGCAAAAAAACTTCAACAGGATAATATAGATTTTGTTCTTCCAAAGTTTTACCGAGATTCAAAAGAATTTAGCGAACTATTTATCAAGAGTTTTCCAGACAATAAACTTCACAAAGATGTGTTGGACGACTTGAAAAAAGTTGAAAACGCTTTACGAGACAGTACGGAAATCGAGTCAAATTATGCTATGTTTTCATTTCGTGGCTTCTATTACAAAGAACTTGCACATCTTTTTAGTTATTCGTACTCCCCTCATACATGGCGCTCAAATATAATTGATATAGACACAGACAAAACAAAGATAGATTTTGCAAAATATGTAACCGAAGTTACAGGTCAGATAAGGCAAGAATTGGCGTTGAAATTAAACAACGAATTGAACACAACTGTGTTTTCTGGCGATTTCCCTGTAATATCTACTTACATTGCTCATCAGTGCCGAACTAGAAAGGAACTGCTAAAAGTCGCCCTTGAAATTCGAGAAACGCGCTCTGTTAGGGCATTCCGTGAGTGGATAGGAGAGATTCAAGAAAGTGTACAAAATCAAAGTGATTTACCGAAAATAGCCAATGCAAGAGCAGAATTAGTGACAACCTTAAAAGATATCCGCAAAGAACTTGGACTTGAAACTACAAGCCACAGAACGGAGACGGTAAAAATAAAGATGGAAATCCCCGTTGGTTCTATTGAAATTCCGTTATCGATTTCTACTGGACTCCCCAATTGGCTAGCACGAATCTTTCACAGACGTACCCATTTACTCTTCCTAAGAGAGATTACAAGAAAATCTGTTAGCCTATCCCCATTTGCTTACAGGTACAGCCAGTTAAAACCATGACGGCAAAAACTCCGTCGAACAAAACGTGGGCTGGACGCTGGGGATCCTACGGCAAGTATTTTTCTGCTCCCAAGCAGAGTCCACGCCTGGGTTATGTCCACGAAGGCAAACGGTTCGGCCACCAGAGACTGATACAACCCAAGGAGCAATCAATGCGACTGGCAAAATTTATTCTCGCGAACGTCGAGCCCATCCTCGCAGAATGGGAAGCGTTTGCGGCCACCCTCCCGTCAGGGGCGAACATGACAAAACTCGCCCTGCGTGACCACGCCCAGGCGATCCTGTTGGCATCCGCGCGGGACATGGAGGCCAACCAGAGCCTCGCGCAGCAGGCGGGCAAGTCCAAGGGCAAGGGCGGCGCGGACACCAAGGAGAGCGACCAGCTCGACATCGCCTCGGCACAGCACGCCGAGGAGCGCGTCGGCGCGGGATTCGACATTATCGAGGTTGTTTCCGAATACCGCGCCCTGCGTGCCAGCGTCCTGCGCCTTTGGAGCAAGAGCCTTCTGCAGCCCGACCTCGAAGACATCGACGACATCACCCGCTTTAACGAGGCGATCGATCAGTCGCTCGCCGAGGCCGTCAACAGTTACACCGAGCGCCTCAATCGGTCCCGACAATTGTTCCTGGCGATCCTCGGTCACGATCTACGCAATCCGCTGACCGCTATTCGCATGAGCGCGCAGCTTGTCTCGCGGACAAATGCAGATATTGAGTCTATTGAGGCGCTGTCGATGATCGAAACGGAATCGAAGGCGATGGCAAAGTTGATCGGAGATATGATCGACTTCGCATCGACGTTGTTGGGCAGCGCCATGCCGCTGAATTGTGAACCGGTCGATCTGCAAATTCTCTGTCGTGAAGTGGTGGATGGATTTCGCGCGGCGCACCCGCAGCGCACACTGCACTTTAACCCGAGCGGCGACCTGACCGGCAATTGGGATGCGGCCCGAATCCGACAGATCATCTCCAACCTGTTGGGCAACGCGCTTCAGCACGGGTCGCCAAAGGGGCCGGTCGAACTGTTGGCAGCTTCAGAAGGTTCGACCGTGGTGTTGAGTGTGCATAATGAAGGCGAACCGATCCCGCCGGAGGCGCTGCCGACGCTCTTTGATCCGTTGGTGCGTTATGCTACGGCCGAATCGGCATTGCGGCGGGCTCCGGGCAGCATCGGGCTGGGCTTGTACATTGTGCGCGAGATTGTCAACGCCAAAGGGGGTACGATCACGGTAGCCTCAACGGCACAGCAAGGAACGACGTTCACCGTCCGCATTCCGCGTCAGCTTGGGTTGAAGGCGACGAGTGCAGCAACGCCAAAACCGCGGGATAAGCCGCCGCTGGATATATGATCACTTTGTGTTTCGAATAGGAAAAAATCTTATGACTGCACATTTATTCCAATGTCCATCTTGCGGAGCTCCTGTAACGCCAAAAGGGAGTGCATCTATTCTTAACTGTCCATATTGTCATGCTTCAGTGGTAGTGCCAGAAGAACTGCGACAAGATTCTATTGCTGCCAGGTGGTCCACGCTGGTGTATGACGGTTTTATATCAAATCATAACGACTGGTTGGTTGGAAGCCAGACCAACGAGTATTTTGCTCCACTCGCCCAAACAATTGCAGAAGGGCGCTATCGTTGGGAAGCACAAGTAGGCAAAGCAACCAGTATTACATCGGCCTGGTTGATGGGGTATCCAGTCTCTGATTTTCATCTGATCGCGAATTGTAAACATATTCTCGGGAGTAGAGCGGGCAGCAGTTGTGGCGTGGTTTTCCGTCTCCAGGATAACCATAACTACTATAATTTTCGTATCAACGATGGCCAGTTTTTTGCAGTCTCAGCAAAAAAAGATAATCAATGGTTGACTATTGTCGATTGGACAAAAACAAGCACAATCAAACCAAATGGAGTCAATCAGATGGAGGTCATCGCGTATGAAAAGCACTTCATCTTTTTAATTAATGGGCAGGTCGTAAAGGAAGTTGATGATGACCATTTCAGCGAGGGCTTGGTCGGGTTGTCCATTGAAACATACACTCTTGGAGAAAAAACAGTTTTTGACTTTTTGGATATCAGCTTGCGCGCGCCTTGAGATTTTTAGAAAGTTGATGCAGTAATTTGCAGTCACACAAATAGCCTGATCCAAAATGATAATGACTCTATATCAAGCTGTTGCTCAACAAAGCGCGCTCTGGATGCTGGGGATTCTATGGCTCAATCCATTTTCAGTCTTTTTTCAATTAAGGAGATAAACAATGAATTTCTTCAAAAAATTGTTCGGTAAAAAAACAGTCCCTGCTGTTAAAGAAGTCCCCAATGTCAAGCCCGTTGGTTCGCAAGAAAAAAAATCTCCCAGATCTAAACCTATGGAAGTGCAGGAAAAGGTTACTCCCAGCATCGAGCCCATTATCATGCAGGCAGTTAAATCTCTATTCCCAAATACTGATGTTCAGGAAAAAGCCATTAAATCCATTCAAAAATTCCAGAGTGAGAGAGATTCGGCAACTCCAATGACGACACTTGCATTGCTTAAATACAGCAAGGGCGATTTGGAATTATTTCAAAAATCAGCATGGCAAAGTCACCCTCATTTTTGGATGGATGAAATAAGCCCTATTTTCCACACAATGGAAGATGCTGAAAAATGGGTCAGATCATTATCAGAAACTCAGAAGTAAAAATCATACAAAGATCCTTGTGAAGTCAAAACGCCCAACGGCTTACGTCCGCGACATGTCAGCGGGCACGAACCGTTGGGCCAATATCATTACGAGCATAATTACGATCGCGTTTGTTGTAGGCGGCGGAGTATCCTATCCACACTATATATTCATAGCAACCGTGGAAGTTGTATGTCTGTTGCTGATCATCTGGAACGCATGGAAATGGTCCAAACCTGAAGGGTAGAGCGGGTAAGTCCACTGAAATCTTCTCCCCTGCCCAATCGTCAAAATGTAATCGTTCTTTCTGTCCGAATCGGAAATGGCAGACCTTGACGGATTTCCGAATCCGCCTATAATCGGGCGAAGTCACAAACCCATGCAAACCTATTTGTACACCTCACTTATTGTAGTCATCCTTGCGGTCCTTATTATTAAGGATCAATTTTCGGTTAGGATGGCAACGGTGAGAACGAAGTAAATCACTGGGAAGTACGAAGAGCCGCCCTAACCACGGGCGGCTCTTTTTTTATCAATTTACAAACTGACCTGACATGTCTCACATGTCGTTGCGAGGAGGGCACTTGCTCTTCCCGACGAAGCAATCTCCCATCTTATGAGGAGACTGCTTCGTCTAAAAACAAGAGCGCCTCGCAGCGACATGACATAACAGGTCTAACACCAAAGGAGCATTATGCGTTCAGATACCGTAAAAAAAGGTTATGAGAAAGCCCCGCACCGTGCATTGCTGCGCGCCACGGGTTTGCAGGATGACGATTTCAACAAGCCCTTCGTCGCCATTGTCAATTCGTATGTCGATATCGTGCCAGGTCATGTGCATTTGCAAGACTTCGGCAAAATGGTGAAAGATGCTGTCCGCGCGGCAGGCGGTGTGCCATTTGAATTCAACACCATCGGCGTGGATGATGGAATCGCAATGGGCCACATGGGGATGAAGTACTCGCTTCCTTCGCGTGAACTAATTGCGGACTGCGTCGAGACCATGATCGAAGCTCATAGATTTGACGCCATGGTCTGCATCCCGAACTGCGACAAAATTGTGCCTGGCATGTTGCTGGCCGCCATGCGCGTGAACGTGCCGACCATCTTTGTTTCTGGCGGCGCAATGAAAGCAGGCATGACCCCCGATGGCGAAACCATTGACTTGATCTCAGTCTTCGAAGGCGTGGGCGCATTTTCAGCGGGAAAAATAGACGAGAAGCGATTATCCATTCTTGAAAAATTTGCCTGTCCCTCCTGCGGTTCCTGCTCTGGCATGTTCACCGCCAACTCGATGAACTGTCTGATGGAAGTGCTCGGCCTCGCATTACCTTATAACGGCTCTGCATTAGCGAAGACCCCCGAACGCGAAGCTCTGGCAAGGGCCGCCGCCGCACAGATCATGACCTTAATCGAACGCGACATCAAGCCGCGAGACATTGTCACCGCCGATGCAATTGACGATGCGTTTGCATTAGATATGGCAATGGGTGGTTCATCGAATACCGTATTGCACACTTTGGCATTAGCCAACGAAGCGAACGTGCCCTACCCGTTGGAGCGCATCAATTCCGTGGCAGATAAAGTGCCGCACATCTGCAAAGTGAGCCCTGCAGGCAAATGGCACATGGAAGATGTCCATCGCGCAGGCGGCATCCCCGCCATCTTGAATGAAGTTCAGCGCGGGACGGGCATGCTGCATTTAGATCGCATCACCGTAACAGGCAAGACTCTGGGGGAGTCGATCCAGGGCTGTGAGATCAAAGACGAAGAAGTGATCCATAAATATGAAGATGCATATTCCAAGCGCGGCGGCTTGTCTATTTTGTTTGGTAATCTCGCTCCCAAGGGCTCGGTTGTGAAAGTGGGCGGCGTGAGTGCGGCCATGATGAAATTTGAAGGGCCTGCTGTTATTTTTGAATCACAGGATGAAGCCATGGCTGGCATTATCGCGGGCAAGGTCAAAGCTGGCGATTGTGTTGTGGTGCGATACGAAGGTCCCAAAGGCGGGCCAGGAATGCAGGAGATGCTGTCACCCACATCCGCGATCATGGGCATGGGATTGGGCGATAAAGTTGCGCTCATCACCGATGGCCGTTTTAGCGGCGGCACGCGCGGCGCATGTATTGGTCACGTATCACCAGAGGCGGCGGCGGGCGGTCCGATTGGGGCGCTCAAAGATGGGGATGTGATCCAAATTGATTTGATGGCACGCAGCCTCAACGTTAAGTTGAGCGAAGCGGAGATCCAAAGTCGGCTTGCGGCACTGCCTCCGTTCCAATCCAAAACAACATCCAAATGGTTAAAGCGATATTCACATTTTGTAACGAGTGCCGATACAGGCGCGGTATTGGAAAGTTAAGGAGCGAGTATGAAAAAGACAGGTGCAGAAATTTTGTGGGAATGCCTGACGCGCGAAGGCGTGGAAGTGGTCTTCGGGTATCCAGGCGGGGCGAACATGCCGATCTACGATGCGATGTTGAGCTATCCAGTTCATCATGTGTTGGTGCGGCATGAACAGGGCGGCGCGCACATGGCTGACGGATATGCGCGTGCTTCAGGAAAGGTGGGTGTGGCCATGGCCACTTCTGGCCCAGGCGCAACAAATTTGGTGACGGGCATTGCCACCGCCATGATGGACTCGGTTCCTGTGGTGTTCATCACTGGGCAGGTTGCGGCACATTTGATCGGCGGGGATGC
>JAVBXV010000383.1 GCA_030824405.1 Anaerolineales bacterium
ACAGCCATCCTGGGCGTATGCAGACGTTGTTTGTGTGGCCGCAAAAAATAAGGATAGAAAGAGTGCCAGTAAAGCGGGTGCGAATAAATATGTTTTGTTTTTCATGGTGGATCTCCTTTTCGTTGGGAGATTTTCGCATGTTTGTTGTTATTTGTCGGTAGGGTTAACCCTACTGTTTGAATGGCAGGGTGGCGGTACTTTGGTACTAAAAGAAAAACGCGATGATTTTTATCATCGCGTTTTTCTTTTGCTTCTTTAGTTTTTAGGGAGTTGTTTTTTGAGGCAGTGCGGTCACCAGCACTTTATCCACACGGCGGCCATCCATGTCGATCACTTCAAAGCGTAGATTATGCCATTCGAAATGGTCAGCAGATTGCGGCACGCGTCCGAGCGAAACCATCATAAAGCCGCTCAGGGTTTCATATTCCTCTTCGTGCGGCAGAGCGTCCAGCGTGAATATTTCCTTGAATTCATCCACTTGCAGCATGCCGTCCAGAAGCCATGAGCCATCCTGTCTTTGTGTGGCCTGTGGTTCTTCGAATTCGATCTCACCCACGATCTCTTCAAGAATGTCGTTGATGGTGATAAGGCCCTGCAGGCCGCCGAATTCATCAATGACCAGAAGCAGTTCCGTTCCTTTTTCCTTGAAGATTTCCAGAGCGCGTGAAGCGAACATGGTTTCAGGAATGAAGTAGGCGGGCTTGATCAGGTCTCTTAATTTTATTTCTGCGCCAGAAAGGCTTTGCACCAGCAGGTCTCGTGATTTGACGATCCCTACGATGGTGTCAAGCGAATCCTGTCTGACGGGGAAGCGCGAGTATTCACTTTCTGCGATCTTCGTGCGGATCTCTTCCACGTTGTCTTCAACATCCAGCCAGACGATTTCTGTGCGGGGTGTCATCAAGGAATAGACACGTTGGTCGCTCAAACTGAAAATACCTTCAACCATGTCCTGCTCGGCTTCATCGAATACGCCAGCTTGTGTGCCCTGGCTGATCAACATTTGAAGTTCCTCTTCTGTAATAGGGGGTTCAGAAGAGGCGTCGATGCCGATAACGCGCAGAACAAAGTTGGTTGCGGTGCTCATCAATTTAATAAAAGGAGAAAAGACTCTGGAAAGAAAGAACATGGGGCGGGCAACCACCCGCGCAATTTGTTCAGGGCTGTTCAGTCCCAGTCTTTTTGGAACGAGTTCGCCCAGCCAAATGGACAGGACTGTGATCGATAAAACCACAATGCCAAGTGCAAGGGATTCGCCATACTCTGCCAGAAAAGGGATCCTTTGAAGGAGCTTTGCGAGGGTTTCTGCGATCGTGGCACCGCCCACTGCGCCCGCTAATACGCCGATCAGGGTGATACCGATCTGTGTAGTAGATAGAAATGTATTGGGATCTTCGATCAATTGAAGTGCCAGGGCAGACGATTTATCCCCTTCACTTGCTTTTTGCTGCAGGCGCGCCTTTCGTGATGCAACCAATGCGGCTTCTGACATGGCCAGAACAGCATTGACCAATATCAGCGCCAGGATCATCACTATTTCGTTTCCAATACTCATGTTTTCCTTTTCTACTATCCAGACAATGAATGATTTGTAATTAATATGAAATTGAGCCGCGCAACTTTGCTCGCGGCCATACTATCTCATCACGTTCGATGAATGAATTTCAGAGGGGACGGGGGAAGATTTGCTAGGTCAGGTTCTATGGGGATTTCGGACATAATGTTTATTGCAAAATTATCTTTAAAGCTTATTGTACCTGAAAGTTACTTCTTTTTCTCAATTTTGCTTTCAATGTTCTTTAATCGCTTGTTGAGATGGGAATAGCTTCGGCTAACGATCACAGGAATGATGATCGCCAGGGCCACGATCGCACAGGTAATACCCGCTTCTAGAATTCCAATTCGAAACATGGTTAGCTCACCTCGATGCCTTTTCCAACACGTACCTCGCCGATCACCCAAACAGGCTGTTCCAATTCCTTTGCACGGGCTTGGAGCTCCGTCAGCTTTTCCTTTGGCACGCCTAGCAAGAGACCGCCGCTGGTCTGCGGGTCGAAGAGCAGCATTTGAGCGGGTTCGCCCAATGTTTCGTTGAAGATCACATGTTCTTCGAAATGCTTTTTATTATCAAATGCGCCGCCAGGGAAAATTCCCTTTTCTGCGTAGCCGCGTGCGCCGCTTAAGAAGGGCAGTTTTTCATATTCGATGGAGAGCAAAACGCCCGAGGCTTCTGCCATTTCCATGCCGTGGCCAAGGAAACCAAAGCCTGTAATGTCTGTGCCGCCGCGCAGATTGAATTCGGTTGCAAGTTGCCCCGCCATCTTATTCAGCCGAGACATCCACTCGATCGCTTCCTGAACGTGTGCTTCTTCTGCTCGCTCCTGCTTCAGCGCGGTAGTGGTCACGCCTGCGCCGAGCGGCTTGGTCAACACAAGCACATCGCCAACTTTGAGTCCACCTTTGCTTAGCATGTTACGAGGATCGACAAACCCGATCACGACCAGACCGAATTTTGGTTCTTTATCTTTGACAGTGTGCCCGCCTGCAACAACCACACCTGCTTCGCGTGCTTTCTCTGCGCCGCCGCGCATGATCTCACTGGATACTTCTGTGGGTAACTGGTCTGGCAGTGCGGCGATATTCAACGCAAGGAAGGGCTGCCCGCCCATTGCGTACACATCAGACAGGCTGTTGGCTGCGGCGATCGCGCCATATTCATAGGGAGTATCTACAACGGGGGTGAAGAAATCTGTGGTGATCACGATGGCTTTGTCATCACTTAAACGCCAAACGGCCGCGTCATCTGGAGAGGTCAGACCCACTAACAGGTCTGGATATGAGGCGGGATCGAAAATATCTTTAATAGGACGCAGAACCTGCGTCAGCGCATCAGCGCTTAGTTTGGATGCTCAGCCAGCGCACGCCGAAAGCGTGGTCAGGCGAACTTCGCGTCCAGTTTGAGGGATCGGCATGTAGCTCCTAAATAAAATGACCAGCAACTAAACAGGTTGCTGGTCATTATTTTACCTTATCGATTTAAAAACTTAAGGAGTTGTTGTGTTTGGCAGCGGCAGGATGAACTGATTTCCGCTCGGGATGAAGATAGTCTCCACGCCGGGGGCGAGTTTCAACACATATTGGTACTGTACCAACTCAGGCGTGATGGATTGTGAGATCAATTGGTTGGCTTGTGCTTCTGCCTGTGCCTGGATCAAACGCGCCTCGGCTTCACCTTTGGCTGCGATCACGGCCGCATCGGCTGAGCCTTGTGCCACCTGACGCGCCTGCTCGGCTTCCTGCTTCTTCGACTCAACCACGAACTTGGCCTGTTGCGCCTGTTGTTCGGCAATCTGCTTTTGCTCCACGGCCAGCGCGTATTCTTCGCTGAAGTGAATATCACGCAGAACGAAATCCACCAGAACCAAATTATTTTCCTTGAATTTTTGCTCCATCAATGTGGTGATCTCAGCTTCAAGGACACCGCGCTGGGTGCTGACGATTTCTTCCACACCAAATTGCGAAGCCACATCACGGATGATACCGCGCACGGTGGGGCGTACCAATTCGTCCGTGTAACGATCCTGCCAGGTGATATGCAATGGAATAATGTTGGCTGGGTCAATTGAATAGATTACAGATGCTTCAATAAACACTTCCTGTCCATCGTTTGTGCGGGCGCGGATCGAATCATCACTTGCTACTGCGCCTTCACCCTGCGTGGCAGACATGGTGTAGGTCTGGCGTGAAATTGGGTAGGTGCGAACCTGCTCCACAAAGGGAACGATCCAATGGATGCCAGGGTCGAGAGATTCTTTTCGTACGCCGCCGTCAGCAAATGCCGAGAACACTACGCCGCGTTCCTGCGGTTGAATGTAGACGATGCCTGCGCCGAGAGCAGTAGCCAGCACTGCTGTCACCAGTAAAGCGATCACTGCTGTGGTCAATCCCTTGACGGGTTGGTTGCGGCTGGTGCGAATAAAGATCATTGCCACCACACCGACAAATCCCAGCCAGGCCAAAGATGCAAGTCCTTGCAATAAACCTGAAATATTCATCGTTCCTCCATAAAATTATTTTTTTGATTATAACGCTTGTTCCTGCGCATAAAGCGTGATAGCATGACTTTCATGCACACAGGCTCAGGTCAAATTACACAGATCTATCTGGATGGCTCCGCTCGAATAGACTGCCCCCCCAATCTGATTCCGTCACCCGGGCAGTATCTCCTTGCCCACGCAGACGCTTCAGACGCCCCTTTGCCTGTTCCTGTCTTCTTCTACGACTCAGCGCCGAAAGGGTTTCGCTTCGCGCCGCCTTGTCCTTCCTCATGGACAATCGGAACGAAGCCAAACTTACGAGGTCCGCTCGGGCATGGCTATTCGTTACCCTCCACAGCCCGTAAAGTGGCGCTCATCGCCGTGGACGATGTCCCGGCGCGGTTGCATGGTCTGGTTGCGCTTGCCATGAAGCAGGAAGCCGAAATTGTTGTAGTGAGTGACGCTGAATTAAATGAACTGCCTGAAGTGGTCGAAGTACAGCCCCTGCACGCTTTGGAAGAAGTTTGCAAATGGGCAGATTATATTGCCATGGATATTGATCGCGAGAATCTCGGTCAGCTTAAGAAAATGTTTGGGAAACAGGAGCAGGCAGCGGCGGTGCAGGAAGCGCAGATCCTCGTCCGCGTGCCGATGCCGTGTGGGGGAGTCGCGGATTGTGGCGTGTGTGCCGTCATCCCTTCCGTTCGCCATGATTGGAAAATGGCTTGCAAGCATGGGCCTGTATTTGTGTATCACGATATAAAATAAAAAAGCCGCTCATTGAGCGGCTTTTTAGTACCAAATTCTGAATGATGTTGTTGTTGTGGAACTGAGCCCGTTATACAGGCAGGTCACATCTGTGTAGATGAGGCTTCCATATGGTTGTGTGACGAATGAAAGCGAGAGAATGCCCACACCGTTGCTGTTCGTGGTTAGTACGCTGGTTTCATTGCGCCCGTCTGGCCAGTGGACTGTGGTTGTGCAGCTTGCGTTTGACACAGGCTGCAGGTTTTGATCCTGCACGATCACGAAGATCAATTGGGTATCACTGGCGAGCGTAACCGCTTTCCAGGCAAAGGCTCGTACTTGCAGGTTTAATACGCTGCCTTGTGAGTTGTCGTTTGGTTTTACTGGGGGGAGCAGCGCCGGGTCTTCGCCTAATTTATCGAAGTACGCCCGTCCAAGGTCTGTAACCACCACGCGCTGGCCTTCAGGTTTCCAAGGCTGCCATTCAAGACGCGCCTTCTCAAAATATTGAACGATCTTGTCTTCATGATATTCAAAAGCTGAAATTGGAAGCCCGAATTGTGCCGTGCCGCCGAACTGATCGAAGAATTCAAGGAATGCGAAACAAACGGGGAAGCCAGTTTCAGCGTATGTGCGGCAGGCGAATGTGTTTGAAACACTCAAAGGACCCGTACTGACAAAGGTTTCACGGCCAAGCTGGGTGAGTGTAACCCGCTGTCCTTCGGGAAGTTCAGGGTGATATTCAAAACGGGCGCGTTGGAAATACTGAATGGTCAGTCCGTTTTTATTTACAAATTCTTCTGTAATGGGGTAGCCATAGAGGAATGTGGCGTTTGGGTTGCTGCTGTAAAATTTATAGAATTCCCCTTTAACATTATGGCCGGTCTCGCTAAAATACTTTGAACTTGGGGTCTGTGCAGACACAGAAACCCAGTTTGCAGCTAGGAGAAAAAAGGAGAGAGCGACAGCGAAGGTACGGCGCAACATGGTTTATCTGTCCATTATACTCACAAATTTTTTAGGCAGACATTACAAAGTACTATCGTAGGAAACTCTAAGGAAGAGGCTGGCTCATAAGGGATTGGATGATTTCTTCAGCCGCATGACCATTTCCATACGGATTGGCAGCCTGTGCCATCTTTTCATATTCGGCTCTATCAGCCAAAAGCCGCTTCGCCGCCTGGACGATGGAGCTGGTTTCTGTTCCTATAAGCTTTAGCGTCCCTGCTTCCACTCCCTCGGGGCGTTCGGTCACATCCCGCAGCACAAGGGTAGGGATGCCAAATGCGGGCGCTTCCTCTTGGATCCCGCCAGAATCAGTGAGGATGAGCTTGGCATGTTTCATTAAGTGAACAAGGGGTAGATAATCCAGCGGCGGCAGAAGGGTTAAGTGCTCCACATTTGTGAGCAGGCGCTTGACTGGCTCTTGTACATTCGGGTTCAAGTGGACGGGGTAGATGATTTCCACATCTTCTTCTTTTGAAAGCTCCACTAATGCCTTACAAATATTTTCCATCGGTTCGCCAAAGTTTTCACGCCGATGCGCCGTAACAAGGATAAGTTTTTTATTGTGAAGTTTGCTGGCAAGCAATTGGGTGATTTCCTGCGGTTCAGGTTGTTTGGAAACGAACTGCAGGGCATCGATTACGGTATTCCCCGTTACCTTGATGATCTTTTCATCAATGCCTTCACGCAGTAAATTATTCTTTGCCCATTGTGTTGGGGCGAAGTGCAGGTCTGCACTGACGCCGGCCACGCGGCGATTGATCTCTTCGGGGAATGGCTGCCATTTATCGTGGGTGCGCAGACCCGCTTCCACGTGCCCAAATTTGATGCGGCGGAAATAGGTGAGCAGTGCGGTGATAGCGACGGTGGTGGTATCTCCCTGCGCCAGTACCCAATCTGGTTTGAAGTCTTCTAGTACAGGGTCAAGATGGGTGAAGATGCTGGCACTTAACTGTGCAAGAGATTGATCGTCTCGCATCAGATCGAGATCGTAATCAGGGTTGATCGCGAACAGGGTGAGTACCTGATCGAGCATTTGTCTGTGCTGGGCTGTAACGCAGACCCTTGATTCAACACCCGCTGTGTTTGCCAGTAGTTTTACTACGGGAGCCATTTTTACAGCTTCGGGTCTGGTTCCAAAAACGGAGAGAATTTTCATGAATGCCTGTATACAAAATTGTCTGGTCGAGATTACAAGATGTGGGATATGATTAGTCTATGACGGAACATATTAAAGGAGATTTTTCATGAACAAGATGATAAAGATGGTTGTGTTGGTTTGTGTTCTGTCCAGCTTTATGTTGGTCTCTTGCGGTGTCAAATCGTCCTGTGTTCTTCAGGCTGTGGCGGGTGGGTCTCAATATTGTCAGGACCCTGCCGAAGAAGAACAGCCTTAAATATCCAGGAATTATTTCCCAACTCCCAGCCTGATCACTTTAAATCCCGCAATTTCCCAATCATTTATATTCCACCCGCTGACTGTATCAAACAGGACACGGGTTTTTGTTTTCTCCGCGATCTCGTGTGGATCGAGTTTTATAAATTCAGTGTGCTTTACTAGCAAAACGATCAAGTCTGCATCTTTGATGGCATCTTCGAGGGAAGAGGCCATGTGAATACCTTCCATGTCCGCATCTGGCTTGAAAGGTTCCCATGCTTTCACCTGGGCGCCTTCACCCTGCAGCAGGTGGACTACTTCATTAGCAGGGCTTTCGCGCAGATCGTCCACATCGGGTTTGTAGGCGAGACCAAGCGCGGCGATCTTTTTCCCTTTGAGTTCGCCGAGTGCTTGTTTTATCTTTTCAACAACAAAATGCGGCTGCGCGTCGTTGACCTGGCGTGCGTGATAGATAAGCGGGGTAAGTTCAGGTGCGGCTTCCACGAAAAACCACGGGTCCACACTGATGCAGTGGCCGCCAACGCCAGGGCCTGGACTTAATATTTTTACACGTGGATGCAGATTGGCAAGGGAAACGGCTTCCCATACGTCCACGCCGAATTTTTCAGCGAGGCGGGAAAACTCATTGGCGATGGCAATGTTCACATCGCGGTAGGTGTTTTCCATGAGTTTGACCATCTCTGCGGTGGTTGCATCGGTTTTGATGATCTGGCCTTTTACGAAGGTTGCATAGAGATCGTGCCCAGCCTGTGCAGATTCGGCGGTGATGCCGCCAACAATGCGGGCGTTTTCGATCAACTCGCGCAGGATCTGTCCCGGTAGAACGCGTTCTGGGGAATAGCAGAGGAAGAAATCAGAACCAGCTTTCAGGCCAGATTTCTCTAAAATTGGAGTAACCAGGTCAACGGTCGTACGAGGCGGTGATGTCGATTCGAGAACGACGAGGTTTCCCTTTTTCAAATGAGGCACAATGGATTCGGCGGCGGAGGTCACAGCGCGCATATCCGCGAGTTTGTATTTCACGCCATTGTATTCCCCGAATTCATCGTGTTTAAACGGGGTGGGAACCGCGATGATGTACGCATCGGCTTCCTCTGGACGGGTGGTTGCTTTGAATTTTCCAGATCGAACGGCATTGCTCACGGCTTCTGGCAAGCCAGGTTCGTGGATATGGATTTCACCTTTATTGAGGGTGTCGATCACATGTGAGTTGGTATCCACGCCAATGACATTGACGCCGTTGACGGCAAAGGTGGATGCTGTGGGCAGGCCAATGTAACCCAGCCCTATAACGCAAATTTTGTTAAATTTCACGGAGGCTCCAGTACTATGGTAATTTTGCGAACTTTATTATACAACCGTAAAATACTTTTGTTTGCACAACTTTATTGCTCTGACGCGCGTACATGAAGTAAATGGGTTTTTCTTGTTGTATAATAAAAAAGGAGAGAAAATGGATTTTTTACTAAACCCTAATACTGCTTATCTGTTTTTGCTCGGGGCTGTTTTATTGGCAATGATGTCGCTCGCGGCGCCAGGCACGGGTTTGTTCGAGGTGGGGGCATTCTTCTGTATTTTGCTGTCAGGATATGCGATCTATAACCTGTCATTTAATTGGTGGGCGTTGATCATCCTTACTTTGAGCATTGTGCCTTTTGTTTATGCAATTCAAAAACCAAAACGTGAATGGATGCTGGTTTTGTCCATTGTGATGTTGGTGGTTAGCTCAGTGTTCATTTTCCCGAGCACTGACGGGTTGTTCTCCGTCAACCCTTTGGTTGCGTTTTTTGCATCCATTTTGGTGGCTGGCTTTTTGTGGATCGCTGTTCGAAAATCTGTGGAAGCTGCCAGCAAACGTCCTTCTCATGATCTGGATGGGTTGGTCGGCCAGATCGGTGAAGCAAAAACAAAGATTCACGAAGATGGAAGCGTGTATGTTGGGGGAGAGATGTGGTCAGCAAAGAGCGCTGGTACGATATCGTCTGGAAGCGCCATTCGTGTGGTTCGTCGCGAGGGTTTTGTCCTCGTTGTAGAAAAAGATAGCACAGAAACTATATCATAATAAAGGAGATATCCATGGATTTTCTAGGTGGTAGTATAGCTTGTATCGTTGGTGCAGTATTACTCATAGGTTTTATCTTTTTAGCAAATGCGATCCGTATCGTTCCTGAGTATCAGCGTCTGGTTGTTTTTCGCCTGGGCCGCAGTATTGGCCCCAAGGGACCTGGTATCGTTTTGCTCGTCCCTGTGATCGATCGTTCGGTGAAAGTGGATTTGCGCGAACAGGTTCGCGAAGTCCCTCATCAGACTTCAATTACAAAAGACAATGCTCCAATCTCCATTGACTTCCTCTGGTATTACAAGGTGCTTGACCCAGCCGAATCAGTATTGCAGGTTGGTAACTTTGAATCGGCTGCGGCAGGTATTGCGGCCACAACATTGCGCGCTGTCATCGGTGGTATTCCGTTGGATGATGTGCTTTCCGAACGTGAACACATCAACAACATGCTCCGCACCCGTCTTGATGAAGTAACTGAACGTTGGGGTGTGAAAGTGACCAACGTTGAGATCCGCGAGATCGTTCCTCCACGTGAAGTGCAGGAAGCCATGAACCGCCAAATGTCCGCTGAACGTATCCGCCGTGCTTTGGTAACCGAGTCCATGGGTGATCAAGAAGCCGCCATCAACCGCGCTGAAGGTACCAAACAGGCCGCCGTTCTGCAAGCCAAAGGTGAACGCGAGTCCAACATCTTGCGCGCAGAAGGTGACAAGCAGGCCCAGGCCTTACGCGCAGAAGGTTTTGCCCAGGCTCTTGAGCAGATATTCAATGCCGCCAAGTCTGTTGACCAGAAGACCATGACTTTGCAGTACTTTGAAACCCTCAAGGCCATTGGTGCAAGCCCCTCCACGAAATATATCTTCCCGATGGAATTCACCAGCATGCTGGATAACTTCCTTGGAAAGAACACCAAAGGTTAGTCTGTAATCCATTAATCGAATAAAATAAGGCCTCTCGTAAGAGAGGCCTTATTTTATGGAAATCGCAAACGCAAACATACTTGACCTGAAAGCCCTTCACGCATTGGAAAAAGCCTGCTTTGATAAAGACGCATGGCCCTTATTTGATTTGATCGCGGTTTTGACATTTGCAGATGTGATCCGACTTAAAGCGGTGGAGGATGACCAAATGGTGGGATTCATCGCAGGCGACCCGCATCCGCACGAAGGGTGGGGCTGGATCGCCACCATTGGGGTGGATCCACTCTATAGGCGGCGTGGGATCGGGCGTGCCTTGCTGCGTGCCTGCGAAGCCCGCCTCGGAGTACCCAACGCGCGGTTGACCGTGCGCATGTCCAATACTGAGGCGATCACCATGTATGAGAAAGATGGCTATCAGACTATTGATATCTGGAAATCATATTACAATGACGGGGAAGACGCACAGGTAATGCAAAAAGCGCTGTAAAGAAGGGCATGTCTAGCTGTGATGATTATGGAAAATAAGGCTCGTCCCACAAAAATTCAAGAGTTCGATGCTTTACGGGCATTGGCTATTATTTTGCTTATGTCTGTCCACTGTGGCATATTTGACTTTGTGGTGTTTGGCTTCTCATTTGAACCTATTGGCCCGTTTTTCGGTTCTTTTTTGTTGGGCTCGTTTTTCTTTTTGTCAGGCTATTTTTCTGACGCATCTTTTCGTAAACGTGAGCAGGGATTGTTTTCCTTCTTGTGGTCGAAATTCATACGGATCTACCCTCCCTACTGGCTGGCTTTGGCGGCATTCGTGTTTGTGCTGGGCTATACTTTAAAGAGAAATGATCTACCAATCTATGTTTTAAATCTGCAATTTTTGTTTGCGCCCGCTTTTGCCAAACAGGTCCTTACTTTGTGGTACGTCAGTATTGTTGCGGCATATTTCTTTATATTTGGAATTCTTCTTAGCCGTAAACTATCGAATACTGGTTTTTTGATCTGGTCTATATTAATATTTGGCGCAACTTATCTTGCAAACGCCATGTATGGATTGTTCGACGGCCGTTTCTTTGAATACTTCTTTATCTTTGTCGCGGGTATCTATTTTTCAAGATTTGAGCAGATACGTGAGCGGATCCTGCAAACAAATTTTCTTCTCAAGCTGGCTCTGACTGTGATCGTGACCGCTTTGTTTTGGCTGGCGCAATCCACCCCGTTTGAATATATTTCGTGGCAATATCTTGTGACAGTTGACCTTTATATTCTCGGCATGATCTTGTTTTGGCTTGGTGTGTTCAGAACTCCCATTGGTGGCTGGCGAATCTGGGCTCCTATTTCGTATGCTTCCTTTTTTGCTTATTTATTTCATCGTCCCATTTGGGAGCTGTTGGTGTCTGTTTTCCCGATCTCGAATTTCCATCTGCTGGTGCTGTTCAAGCTGATTCCCGCTTCCATCGTTGTGTTCTTCATTTCTTATTTTCTTCAGTATGGATATGACCGTTTGTTGGTATTATTCCGTCAGGGGAAATGATCGTTCTAATGTCGTAATCTGTAAGTTATTCACGGAAGGTTTATAATCGTTCAATATGTCTGAGTTACTTCCCTCACCTGTTTGGGTGAATTCAAAAGAATTGTTACAACAAATGATAAGCGACCTGGCCGCACAATCTCGTGTGGCCGTGGATACTGAGTCGAACAGCCTGCATGCATTTCGTGAACAGGTCTGTTTATTGCAGTTTTCCTCCTCAACGACAGATTATCTTGTAGATCCGCTGGTGTTGAGTGACCTAAGCGCGCTCGCCCCCATATTTGCGAACCCGAATATTGAAAAGATATTTCACGCTGCTGAATATGACCTGATCTGTTTGCGGCGCGATTTCGGCTTTAAATTCTCCAACCTGTTCGATACGATGCAGGCGGCGCGGACAATTGGGTACCCAGCTGTTGGCCTGGACAGGCTGTTGGGTGAAAAATTTGGCATTCAAGTGGATAAGCGCCACCAAAAGGCCAATTGGGCCATGCGCCCGCTAACCCAGGAACAGATCCATTATGCGCGTTTGGATACTCACTATCTTTTTGACCTGCGTGATATTTTGGAAAAAGAATTAATCGAAAAGGGACGCCTGCAGTTTGCGCTGGAGGATTTTTCACGTGCCTGTGCGACGGATGAATTAAAGCCGAAGACGAATGGCGAATCTTGGGAACGGTTTGCAGGTCGTAAAGACCTGTCTCTGCGTGAGCTGACCGTTTTGTCGTTCCTGTGTAAGTGGCGCGATAAAGAGGCGGAGAAATTAAACCGCCCGCCGTATAAAGTGGTCATGGACGATGTCTTTATTGCATTGGCCAAGAATCCGCCCATGCAAAAAGTGGATCTCTCTGGTGTGGGATTAAGCGAGAAGCAGATCAAGTTGTGGGGCGATGCGCTCTTAAGTGCGATCCGCCGTGGGGAGCAGGCTCCGCTTGTGAGCCGCAGACAGATCGAGCCGAAGAATGATGCGGTCCTTCGTCGTCTGGAAAAATTAAAATTGTGGCGAAAAAATTTAGGGTTGGAAATGATGGTCGAGTCAGACATCATCCTGCCCAAGCCCTATTTATCGATGCTGGCTGAAAACCCGCCGAAGAGTTTGGAAGAACTGGCAGAGTTGATGAAGGAAACGCCCACGCGTTTGGAAAAGTTCGGCCCGCAGATCTTTAAAGTTCTTGGAGGCAGGAATGCGAATTAGTTTTTATGGGGCGGCTCACACGGTAACAGGGAGCCAGCACTTGATCGAAGTGAACGGTTCGCGGATGCTTTTGGATTGCGGTTTGTATCAGGGTAGGCGCGCGGATACCTATGAGCGTAACTTAACCTTTCGCCATGATCCGCGCAAAGTGAATGCGGTCATTCTTTCGCATGCTCACATTGACCATGCGGGAAATTTGCCCAACCTTGCCAGACAGGGATTTGAAGGCCCGATCTTCGCCACGCATGCAACCGCAGATTTGGGCGGCTTGATGATCCTGGACTCCGCGCACATTCAAGAATCGGACGCGGAGTTTGTTAATAAAAAACGTTCCCAACGCGGCGAACTACCAATTGAACCATTGTATACAAAAGAAGATGCGGAAAACGCGATCACCATGTTCAAGGGTGTGAATTACACGCAGGCGTTTGAACCCATCCCTGGTGTGATTGCGCGTTTTTATGAGGCGGGACATATTCTTGGGTCTGCGGGTGTTTCACTTGAGATCGATGAGAAAGGCAAAAAGACGCGCTTGTGGTTCTCCGGGGATATCGGAAGATACAAGCTGCCTTTATTACGCGACCCTGTTTTGCCAGAAGCGGCAGATTACATGATCATGGAATGTACGTATGGCGATAAGCGGCACAATGATCCCCACAATGCTTATACCGAGTTTCGTGATGTTGTAAAGCGCACCTTGAATCGCGGCGGGAAGGTGATCGTACCTGCTTTCGCAGTGGGGCGCACACAGGAACTGGTGTATCACTTGAACCAGATGATGCAGGATGGTGATGTGCCGCGCGTGCCCGTCTATGTGGATAGCCCACTGGCTGTGAAAGCCACACAGGTGTTCAAAAATCATCCTGAATGTTATGACGAAGAGACGCGCAAGTTCGTTTTGGAATCGCGTCACCCCGCTTTGGATTTCAAGATGTTGACCTATGTACAGTCTGTGGATGAATCGAAGGCGTTGAACGACAGCAAGGAGCCAATGATCATCATCTCCGCTTCGGGGATGGCGGAAAATGGCCGCATCGTTCATCATATTCGCAATAATATTGAAAATCCGAAGAACACCATTTGCATCGTATCCTGGCAGGCTCCCAATACCATGGGACGCAAACTGGCCGACCGCGAACCAGAAGTAAATATTTTTGGTGAAGTGTATAAGGTTAAAAGTGAGATCGCCACAATTGGCGGACTTTCGGGCCACGCAGGGCAGGACTTGCTCGTGAAATATGCAATGGGTGTCAAAGATTCTGTGAAGCAGATTTTCCTTGTGCATGGTGAAGAAAAACAAGCCATGACTTTTAAGGGACTGTTGAATGAAAACAAATTAAGCCAGGTACATTATCCTGAATTGCACGAGAGCGTGGAGTTGTAAAAGTTTTTTCGGTTATAATTTCGCCCGCCCCAAAAATGGGGAGGTGCCAGAGTGGTTGAATGGGATAGTCTCGAAAACTATTGTGGACTCCGGTCCACCGGGGGTTCGAATCCCCCCCTCCCCGCTGAATGACCCAACGGTTGTTACTCCGTTGGGTCATTTTATTTTCGGACAAGCGTGGTAAGATTCGCAAGATGAAGATTAATCTTGCCCTCGCACAGATCAATACAAAACTTGGGGATGTGGAAGCGAATCTCGCCAAACATCTTGATTACATCGAACAGGCAAAATCCAACAAAGCGGATTTGCTTGTCTTTCCCGAACTCTCCCTTACTGGCTATGTATTACAGGATCTGGTCGCCTCGGTCGCGCACAAGCCGACGGAGGAGGACCCAATCTTCAAGCATTTGCTCAAGGCGTCTCATGATCTGGACTTGGTGATTGGCTTCGTAGACGAGGACTCTCGTCACCGCTTTTACATTGCCTCTGCATATCTTTCAGGTGGGAAAGTTGTTCACGTTCACCATAAAGTTTATCTCCCAACCTATGGACTCTTCGATGAAGGCCGTTTCTTCGCCTGGGGCGACTCTGTCCGCGCGTTTGATACGCGCTTCGGACGCATGGGCATGCTCATCTGTGAAGATTTCTGGCACGCTTCGCCCCCGTATCTGCTTTGGCTTGACGGCGCAGACATTATGCTCTTCACCTCCGCCTCCCCTGGACGTGGATTAAATGACAAGGAACAACTCGAGTCTGCGCGTTGGGTGGAGCGAGTTGCAAAAGCCTATGCCAGCATGTTCACAAGTTTTGTTGTCCACGCCAACCGTGTTGGCTATGAAGATGGACTTTACTTTTGGGGCGGCGCCACAGCCTTCGACCCCAACGGTGAAGACCTCGCGCATGGCCCTTACAATGAAGAAGCCATCACATACACCGAATTGGATTTGAATCAACTCCGCCGCACGCGCGCACGTTTACCCCTTCTGCGTGATGAACGCACTGCACTTACAAGAAACGAACTGGACAGGATACTTTCCCGTGGTTGATCTAAACCTCACCATCAATACAGAACTTGCCCGTGAAATTCTCACAGGCTTTATCAAATCTGAAGTCACACGTGTGGGCATGTCTCGCGCCATCATTGGCCTTTCTGGCGGCTTGGATTCCGCGCTTTCCTACGCATTAGCCGTCGAAGCGCTCGGCGCTGAAAACGTCCTCGCGGTACGCATGCCGTATAAAGCCTCCAGCAAAGATTCACTCAATCACGCGCAACTGATCATCGATCAACTTGGCAGCCCCAGCAAGACCATCGAAATTACAGACATGGTCGAGCCGCTCTTCAACCTGGACCCCAAAATCTCGAACATGCGCAAAGGCAATATCATGGCGCGTGAACGCATGATCGTGTTGTACGATCAGAGCGAAGTGTTCAAAGGGCTTGTCATTGGCACCAGCAACAAAACCGAAATTCTGCTTGGCTATAGCACCATGTATGGTGATTCAGCCAGCGCCATGAATCCGCTTGGTGATTTGTATAAAACGCAAATTCGTCAGCTTTCGCGTGCCATGAATATCCCCGCGCCCATCATTGATAAAGCGCCTTCCGCAGATCTCTGGGCAGACCAGACCGATGAAAAAGAACTGGGCTTCACCTACGAAGAAGTGGATAAACTTTTATATCTTCTGGTAGACCAACGCTACAGTCCGCAGGAAGCAGTGGAAGCGGGCTTCGATGAAAAATTTGTCGCCACCGTCACCACGCGCATTCGCCGCAATCAATTCAAACGCATGCAGCCGCCGATTGCCAAAGTCAGCAATCGCACCATTGGCTACGATTTTCTATATCTCCGCGATTGGGGAATGTGATTTCCCCTTAATTAAATTATGTACAAAACTATAAACGTCTGGATTGGCACACACGCAGTTGATGCTTTAGCATTTGATAATATTATTCCGATCGATGCTGTATTCACATGTGATTATGGAGATGATGTAAATAGCATAGGAAAACAGAAGTTTGTTATTTCTCTTGAGAAACAAATCAACTTAAAATATAGTTGGAATAATTTTCACTTGAACTATTTGTTTTCTGGGGAGCTAGGAACACGAATAATTGAGTATTTATCCACCTTGGAGGGCTTCGTAAACTTAATATGCTATTCTTCATCAGGTTCCTTGGAAATGATTTTAGAAAAACAAAAATTTAGAGCTAAGATTAATTATTGTGCGCTTGGTATTCGCGAAAAGATGTTTTTTGACGATAAGTTTTTACTTCATTATCGTTTGAAATCCCTCAACGAAAAAACATTACCGTCTGTTATCAAAACAAGCGGTGAACTCAATTATTCTTCTCTGCAAAAGAGGTTAGAAAGTGATCAATTTGTAATGAAACTCCCAATTTCATCGGCTGGTGGGAAAATATTTTTGGTGACGAATCAAACAAGCTTAGATGAAATACAAGTTGACCATTATTCTCATACAGTTTTATTCCAGAAATATCAAAAAGGAATTTCGATCAATCTTCAGGGTGTTATAAGTAACAGTAATATGTCGTTCTTCCCTCCCTCCGTCCAGATTATTGGCCCTGCTGAGTGCAGTTATGGGAAATTTGACTGGTGTGGTAATGATTTTTTTGCTGTAACCCAAATTCCAAAATTATTACTTGATGAGGCTAAGCATTTAGCTTTTCGCATTGCCATTGATATGAAATCACAAGGTTATAAAGGGATTTTTGGGCTGGATATGCTAATAGATGTTGAGAATGAACTTGTTTATTTATTAGAGATAAATCCACGGTTTCAAGGTTCTACTTCACTTTTAACTCAACTAGAGGTAATTAATGGATTGGACGCTCATATTTTAAATCGACATATAAGTGCGCTTTCCTCTGATGAAATATATAACAGAGATTATCTAGCCTCATCTTTTCTCTGCAACGCATCTCAG
>JAVBXV010000376.1 GCA_030824405.1 Anaerolineales bacterium
TCGCGCTCGCGATGACGCGTGAACCCGAAGACACCGAGAAGGTCATCCCCGCAGAAAAAACCCACTTCTGGGATGACGCAAAAAGAATCTTAAGCAAAGATCCAAATTTCAATTGGTTCCTCTCTGCGCGTTTTCTCTCGCAATTCGCCACCATGGGATTTTCGTTCTACATCGTCTACGCCCTGCGCCAATTCAACATGGATGCGGTCACGGCTGGCTATTTCACCGCCACACTCACCGCCTCACAAACCGTTGCCAACATCGGCATGGGCTGGATCGGCGACCGCATTGGTCACCGCGCCATGCTTATTCTTGGCGCAGTCGCCGCATTGCTTAGCGCCACCCTTGCCTGGAATGCCGCGTCCATTTTATGGTTCTATCCCATCTTCATCCTTACAGGTCTCGCCAACGTTTCCATCTGGACCATCGGCATGGCCATGACAGTAGACTTCGGCTCCGAAGCTGAACGCCCGCTTTACATTGGCCTCTCGCAAACACTCACCGCCCCCGCCACCATCATTGCCCCCCTGCTCGGCGGCTGGATCGTAGACGCGGCTGGCTTCATTCCAACCTTCACAATTTCAATTGTCCTCTCGCTTGTCATGATCGGCATTCTTGTATTTCTCGTCAAAGATCCACGCACACACAAATCAATGATCATCAACCACGGACAATAGACCATCTCATCAAGGAGCACGCATGTCTCTCATTAAAGAAAAAGTAAATCAGGCCGTTGAAATTCTCAAAGAACAGCAAACCGATATGTGGCTCACCTTCGTCCGCGAGACCAGCGGCGTACGTGACCCCGCCCTCGATCTTCTGATCGGCCCTGGCGACCTCACCTGGCTTTCCGCGATCATCCTCACCCGCAAAGGCGAAAAGATCGCCATCGTTGGCAATCTCGAAAAAGAAGCCATCCAGAATTTGGATATCTACGACACCATCCTTGGATATGACAAATCGGTGCGCGAACTTTTACGCGACACGATCACACGCCTCAACCCCGACCATATAGCGGTTAACACTTCCAAAAACAATGTTCACGCTGATGGGTTGACTCACGCCATGCACGAGATTCTGACAGATTATCTGGCAGACACATCCTACGCAAAAAGATTGACCAGCGCCGAAGCCGTCATCTCCGCCTTGCGCGGACGGAAAACTCCCAGCGAACAGATGCGCGTGCAAAAGGCAATTGAGATCACAGAAGAGATCTTCAACAAAACTTTCAACCACATCAAAGTAGGCATGACCGAAATTGAGATCGGCGCATACATGCACAACCTCGCCCGCGAATACAAGGTAGACCTCGCCTGGCCTGCAGAAAGCTGCCCCGCCGTCAACAGCGGGCCCAACTCTCCAGTTGGGCATAACGGCCCGACCAATATCAAGATCGAACGCGGACATATCATCCACTTTGATTTTGGTGTGAAATACGAAGACTACTGCTCAGATATTCAACGCGTGTGCTATGTTCTGCGTGAAGGGGAAACAGAAGCGCCACTCGAAGTTCAGCGCGGATTTATCACCATCCGCACTGCCATTGAAAAATCACGCGAAGCCATGCGCATCGGCGTGCAAGGCAAAGTGATCGACACTATCTCCCGCGAGATCGTCGTCGACTCTGGCTATGCTGAATATCCCTACGCATTGGGGCATCAACTTGGGCGTGTGGCACATGATGGCGGCGCATTACTCGGCCCGCTCTGGGAAAAATATGGCGACCTGCCCAATCAAAAATTGGAAGCAGGCCAGATCTTCACCATTGAACCAGGCCTGACAGTTAACGGGTACGGACACATCGGCCTCGAAGAAGATGTGCTGATCACTCTCAATGGCGCAGAATATTTAGGCGACCCACAGCGCGAGATCGTTTTGTTGAAAGGGTAAATAGACCACGAACGATAAACCGTGGACAATGAACAGTAGACTTATCGTCTGCGGTTCATTGTCCACGGTTTTTTGTTAAGCAGAATCAATTTAAAGGGAACAGATGCCTATTAAGTAGGAACAACTGTCAGCAAAAGAAGAGGCGCATTATCCTATTTCACGTATGACCTCCATCACTGGCAGTTATGTCATCCCATGCTATACTACGAATTGTGAAATATTTCACCATAATGTAGACAAATTCGGCGAAATACAAATCCGCCCTACGAGGAGCAAAATGATACAAGAAGATCCCAGAATTTTGGAACTACGAAAGATGCGTGCGAAAGCGTTGGAAGGCGGGGGCGAAGAACGCATTGCAAAGCAAAAAGCCAAGGGCAAGATGACGGCGCGAGAACGAGTGAACGCACTGCTTGACCCTGATACCTTCAATGAGATCGAACCGTTCATTACGCATCAAGGCGATGAGTTGGATCTGCTGAAGGAAAAATATTACGGTGATGGCGTTATCACAGGCTACGGACAGATCAACGGGCGGACAGTTTATTTATATTCTCAAGATTTTACAATTTATGGCGGTACGTTAAGCGAAATGCAATCACACAAAATTTGCCGTGTGATGGATCTGGCTGTTCGCAACGGTGTGCCGTTCATTTCACTGATCGACTCAGGCGGCGCGCGCATTCAAGAAGGCGTGCGCTCGATGGGCGGTTATGCAGAAATTTTCAGACGCAACGCGCAATACTCTGGCGTGGTTCCACAAGTGAGCGTGATGCTCGGACCCTGCGCGGGCGGCGCGGCGTACTCCCCTGCCCTGACCGATCTGGTCATCATGGTCGAGAAGCAATCGTTCATGTTCCTGACAGGGCCTGATGTGATCAAAGCTGTGACAGGTGAAGTGATCGATGCCGAGTCACTTGGCGGCGCGGTGGTGCATAACTCTGTCAGCGGTGTGGCGCATCTTTCGGTTGCCTCTGAAAAAGCCGCGCTCGATATGGCAAGGCACTTCCTTTCGTATCTGCCTTCAAACAATGTGGAGAACCCGCCTTACATTCCACCCACCGATCCACTATCGCGCATGGACGAAGAACTGAATCACATGATCCCATTGGATGCCAGTGAACCGTACGTGATGCATCAGGTGATCGAAAAGATCATCGATAAAAATACCTTCCTCGAAATTCAACCTGAATGGGCGCGCAATGCCATTGTGGGTCTCGCGCGAATTGGCGGCCACTGTGTTGGCATCGTTGGGCAGGAGCCCGAGATCATGGCAGGCGTAATCGATATTGACGCCGCCGATAAAATGACGCGCTTCGTGCGCATGTGTGATTGTTTCAATATTCCGCTGGTCACCTTCGTTGACTCACCTGGCTTTTTGCCTGGTATCGCGCAGGAGCACGGCGGCATTATTCGCCATGGCGCAAAACTTTTGTACGCGTATTCTGAAGCCACGGTGCCGAAAATTTGTATCATCACACGCAAAGCGTATGGCGGCGCGTACGTGGTTATGTCCAGTAAATATTTGGGAACCGATGTAACCTACGCATGGCCTTCAGCTGAGATCGCTGTGCTTGGTGCGGAAGGCGCGGCAAATATTTTGTTCAAGAAACAAATTGAAACCGCCGAAGACCCAATCGCCGAACGCAAAAAACTTGCGGCTGAATATCGCGAGAAATTCAACAACCCATACTACGCCGCTTCCACAGGATATGTGGATGACATCATCGAGCCGCGCGAATCACGCCCGAAGATCATTGCATCCCTGTCTGCGTTGCGCGATAAGTACTCGCCCACTCCTCCACGCAAGCATGGAAATATCCCTGTGTAGGATGTCCTTGCGAGGAGGGTGCTCTTCCCGACGAAGCAATCCCTAACGTGTTGGAGATTGCTTCGGGCTGGTGCCCTCGCAATGACGAAACGAGAAAATCATGAATGACTTAACCCTCTCACTAGAAATCACCGCCCTCGGCATGGGGCTCGTCTTTGGGGCGATCCTTTTGCTGTGGTTGATGATGGTCTTGCTGACACTTCTGACTGCTGAAAAAGAAATTCCAGCGGATGAAGTTCCCGCTCCCGCCGCGCCCGAGCCTGCCGCTGTTTCTCAAGCAGGATACAAAGCCCAGGCGGCAGCACTGGCTGTGGCCATGGCGCTCAGCGAGCAGGAATTATCTTCAGCACATCCACTGCCCGAACCGCCCACGGCAATTGTCTCTGCCTGGCAATTGGGCATGCGTACAAGGCAAAGTTCTGAAAAAGGGAATTTCAGAAGACATTAGATTTTGATACAACAACCAAGAGAAAAAAACATGAAATATAAAATCACAGTCAACAACCAGGCATACGAAGTTGAGATCGAAAATATCAACGCGAGACCCGTCATCGCGCGCGTGGACGGTGAACGGTTTGAGGTCATGCCCGAGGAAGCTGGTCAGGTTGAAACAAGAAAAGAAGCGGATGCGAAAACGGAGAAAAAAGTTTCGGCTCCGAGTCCCGCTCAAACCGCGGCATCCTCTCCCAATCTCGCATTAAGCGGAAACGTATTAACGGCTCCATTACCTGGAACGGTGATCGAGGTTTTTGTGAAGCCTGGCGGGAAAGTGGAAGCGGGACAGGTGGTGGTGATCATTGAAGCAATGAAGATGAAAAATAGTATTCGCTCCGTGTACAGCGGAACGGTGAGCGAAGTGTTCGTGAGCGCGGGCCAGAGTGTGGCACATAAGCAGGTCTTGATGAAGTTCGCAGACCTGGGAGAGGCCTCATGGATCTAGGTGAGTTACTTCCTGATCTGATCAAAGGGTTTACACATTTCACGTTCGGCAATGCGGTGATGATCTTTGCCGCGTTGGTTTTGATCTATCTGGGTGTGTTCAAAGAAATAGAACCTGTCTTGTTGGTGCCGATCGGGTTTGGATGTTTGCTCGCAAATATTCCACTGGCAGGCATGACCGCCTCTGAAGGCATGATGGGCGTTTTATATGACGCAGGCATCAAAACCGAATTATTCCCATTGTTGATCTTTGTTGGCGTGGGCGCGATGATCGACTTCTCGCCATTGCTCGCACAACCGCGCATGGTATTACTAGGCGCGGCGGGTCAATTCGGAATCTTCGGCACGCTAATACTCGCAGTTCTATTGGGCTTTCCATTGAATCAAGCGGCATCCATTGGAGTGATCGGCGCGATCGATGGACCCACGTCCATTTTCGTTGCGACAAAACTTGCGCCAGAATTACTGGCACCGATCGCGGTGGCAGCATATTCATACATGAGTTTGATCCCGATCATTCAGCCGCCATTGATGAGATTGCTGACCACCAAAAAAGAACGCTTGATCCGAATGGAGTATGCGCCAAAACCCATCTCCAAAAAGACTTTGATTCTTTTCCCCGTGGTGTTGACTCTCGTGGTCGGTTTGCTCGTCCCTGAAGCCACACCCTTGATCTCGATGCTCATGCTTGGAAATCTGCTCAAGATGTCTGGCGTGGTGGATCGATTAAGCAAGGCCGCAGAGAATGAGATCATCAACATTGCCACGTTATTTTTGGGGTTGGCAATCGGCTCAACCATGAACGCGGTTTCGTTCCTAAATATAGACACGGGCAAGATCATGGTGCTGGGACTCTTCGCCTTCGTGCTGGATACCGTTGCAGGTTTGCTGTTCGGAAAATTGATGTGCTTTGTATCAGGCGGCAAGATCAATCCGCTGATCGGCGCGGCGGGAATTTCCGCCTTCCCAATGGCGGGACGTTTAGCCGCAAAGACTGCCAATGACGAAGATCCTGATAACTTTATCCTCATGCATGCCATGGGCGCGAATACCGCAGGTCAACTGGGGAGCGTGATCGCGGGCGGGATATTGCTTTCAGTTGTCAGTAAAATGCTTGGAATTGTATAAAAAAACAAAAAAGGCGGCGGATGAGAATATCATCCGCCGCCTTTTTTGTTTAATCAGTCACCCTACGTAGTGTCACTTAATCAATAAGATTTGGCGGCACTTTTGGCGAACGGACTTTATCAAGCAGGCGGGCCACCAGCATGCCCCCTGGAACCGCAAACACAAAAGAGAGAACAACAGAAATGATCAACCCTGCCACGGAAAATATTCCGATCCAAAGAAAAGCATACACCACAGGGTCTTTCTTGACGATCTCTCCGCTCGCATCCACACAGTGCAATTCATAGCCAGTCGCAGGATGTTCAACTCCATACTCATCAGCAGAAGTGGTTGCATAAGTATGGCTCTTGGGAGTTGTACCTTCAGGGCATAACCAACCGCCAGTGGTTTGAATTGCAAATTCAGTAAAAGAACTAAAAACCCCAGCCACAAAAAATACAGGCATCACACAGGCACTCATCACCGATATCAGGATAAACCAGATCAAACATCCTGAAATAGCTGTTGTCTTTGCAGATTTCATTGCGATATCTCCTCTACCAATAAAGATAAGAATGAGTACATGCTACAGTTTTTAGGAATACGGGGATATGACCTATTTGTACCGATAAAAATTCCAGAATTCCCAGAAGATCATTCTTCCTCGAAAACAGTTACCTGATTTTTCCCCTTCCCCTTGGAAGTATATAAGGCTTTATCGGCAGCATCGATGATGCTTTCCGCATCTTCGCCATGTCCGGGGTGAACCGCAATACCCATGGACAAGGTGGCCTGCAGATCCTGTCCATTGAAGGATTTATGCAACACTTGGAACGCCCTGCGCCATTGAAGTGCACGCTTCCGCGCCCCTTCAATCGTACAGTTGGGCAGCAGAATGGCAAATTCCTCGCCGCCATAACGGCAGCTAATATCGCCGCCACGGGTGTTGTTCTCCAATATCCGCGCCAGTGATTTCAAAACCATATCCCCTGCTGTATGGCCATACCGATCATTTAATTGTTTGAAATTATCCACATCGATCATGACAACACAAAATTCTTTTTGATTGCGCTGAGACTGGGCGATCTCGCGCTCAATGGCTTCCTGAAGAATGCGGCGGTTATATAGATCGGTCAGCGGGTCACGAATGGCCTGCTCACGAAGCTTATCCTGCAGAGATACGATCTCCTGCATTTGGGTTTTCATAAGCTCATTTGCAGCCTGCAGATCCAACTCCATGCGTTTGCGGATGGTGATATCCTGCTTGACCGCAATGTAATTTGTCATCACACCTTTGTCATTGTAGACGGGGGAGATCGTCATCTCTTCGACAAACAAATTCCCTAATTTATGCTTGTTAACGATCTCGCCATGCCAGGTTTTTCCTGAAACGATCGTCTCCCAAAGTTCCTTGTAAAAATCCTGATCTTGAATTCCAGATTTCAGGAACGAGAGATTTCGTCCCAGTGCCTCTTCAAATGAATATCCCGAGATATTGGAAAAAGCACGATTAGCCCAGATGCAGCGGCCGTCAAGATCGGAAATCACCACAGCGTTCGCTGCGGCATCCAACGCCGTGCTTTGCAAGCGGATCAAATCGTCACGTTGATTAATGAGCTCGATGGTTCGATTCCTCGAAGTCACATCATGCGCCAGCACCACCCGCCCTGCAAACTGTCCCTCACGATCTGTGAGCGGCGTGATGTTCAATTCCAGGTCACGCGGAGAAGCGCCTGTGATCTTGATCTCTTCATTTATGTTTTTCATGGCGCCATACTTTGCAAGCACTGTCATCAGACCTGGAAGAACGTCTTCAACAGAGTGTCCCATGACTTTCTTTTGATACGTACCCAACCAATCCACACCAACCTGGTTGATATCCACAATACGGTCAGAAGAATCCAGCACGAGTACCATTTCAGGAATACTCTCGAACACGATCTCGCGCGCGATCGGCGCGAGATCTAAAAACTTTAATTGAAAGATCCCAAAGCCGTATAAAATTCCCGTGAAAATAAAAGCAATCGGCGTCCCATCCAGGGGAATATACGACTGGGGAAACAACTCATTCCCAAATAAATAATATCCATTTGCAAACAGAGGGATCAGAAGACCGCTTAATAAAACCAGGCTTTGAGAACGATAAATTCCAGGGTATCGAAAAATGGCTCTTAAGATAACGAATGCGCCCAGCAGAAGCAAAAAATAATTATAAGCAGTCTGCACCCAATACCAGATGCCGCCGCTCACAACCACTGGTCCCACGGAGTGGGCATCCATTGATGCATAATATAAATGATCAAATGGAGAAGCAAGTATCAACAAACTGATGCAGGGAATTATAAAAAATAAAGGAATATATTTCTTTTGAAACCAGCGTGCATTCTGGGTATATTCAAATGCAAACAAAAACCAAAACGGCGCAATCGCCACAATGCCAATGTTTTCAAGTTTAAGAAAAAATATCTTTAACAGATTCGATTGAAGTAATATTTCAAACCCAAAGAGCAGCGAGTAGCAGCCCGCCGCAAGCATAAGCAGCGCAAAATATCCCTGCCCGCCCTGCGCGCGTCTCCGCCAACTCCGCAGGGCCAGCAATAAACTTATAAAAAAATTCAGAAACAAAATTCCTGAAATAAAATGCCACTTAACTTCCATGCATCCATTATAAAGAAAAAGGCGGGATTGTGCGCTATAATTAAGTTGTCTGACAAATATTCAAGGAGGCTTCCTTATGACCACAATTGACCTCACCATCCACAAAGACCGCCGCGCCCGCGCAATTCAACGCGCAAAAGAGCGCAATATTATCATCCCCACATATGCCCAAATGAAAGATCCTTCAAAAATTCCTGCAAAAATTAAGGATGAATTGAAGAGTATCGGACTCTGGGACATTCACCCGCGCAATCTCTTCCGCATCAACTGGCACAACCAACCCACCGCTTCAGGCGGGACCTTTGGCGGAGTCAACTATCTGGAGCTTCCCTCCTCGCTGACAGGAGTCAAGGCGCGCATCATTGTCGTCGTTGGCAAATGGTTCCCGACGGGCGCACACAAAGTCGGCGCCGCGTTTAGCTGTCTCGTGCCGAGACTGGTCACAGGTCAGTTTGACCCGACCACTCAAAAAGCAGTCTGGCCGTCCACAGGCAACTACTGTCGCGGCGGCGCGTATGATTCCGCGCTGCTCGGATGCGAATCAATCGCCATCCTGCCCGAAGGCATGTCGAAGGAAAGATTTGAATGGCTCGAAAAAGTTGCGGGCGAAACCATCAAGACCCCTGGCTCTGAATCGAACGTAAAAGAAATTTTTGATAAATGCTGGGAATTAAGAAACTCAGGTCAAGACCTGATGATCTTTGATCAGTTCCAGGAATTTGGAAATTATCTCTGGCACTACGAAGTGACAGGCCGCGCCATGGAAGAAGTGCTCAACAAAGTGATGGGCAAAGATGACCGCTTCCGCGGCATGGCATCTGCCACGGGTTCGGCGGGCACAATTGCCAGCGGCGATTATCTCAAGCAGAAATTCCCATACAGCAAGATCGTAGCCAGCGAAGCGCTGCAATGCCCCACCCTTTTGGAAAATGGATTTGGCTCACACCGCATCGAAGGCATCGGCGATAAGCATGTGCCCTGGGTTCACAACACCAAGAACACAGACTTCGTCACCGCCATTGACGATAACGCAGTCGTCAACATTGCGCGCCTCTTCAACGAAGAGAACGGACGCGCCTATCTCGCAGAAAAAGGCGTGCCTGAATCTGTCATTTCAAATCTTGATCTGCTCGGCTTCTCTGGTATCTCCAATGTGCTATCCTGCATCAAGACCGCCAAGTACTACGAGATGGACGAAAACGATGTGATGATCACCATGCTGACCGACTCGATGGAACTCTATCGTTCGCGCCTGCATGAAATGCACGAGGAATCTGGCGAATACAGCGAACAAAACGCCGCCGCCGATTTCGCCCGCTACCTGCACGGCCAGTCCACAGATAACATGCTCGAGCTCACCTACCCCGAGCGCCGCAGAGTCCACAACTTGAAATATTACACATGGGTCGAGCAGCAAGGCAAGACCTATGAAGAGATCCAGCAGCAATGGTATCAACCCAACTACTGGACCGACATCCAAAAGCAAGCCGATGAAATTGATGAACTGATCGTTGATTTCAACAAAGAAGTTGGGCTGATATAACATAAAAAAGAGACAGTCACCTAAAAAATGACTGTCTCTTTTTTATAATGAACTCTTCAACCCCACCAGCATTAAAACGATTCCCAACATTTGAATAAAATGAAAAATACTGTTGTTATCAAAATACCAAAAAATTGACCTGCCCGCCTTCCCCAAAACCTGCACCACCGCCGCAATGATCGTAACAAAAACACCAGCCGCCATCCACACCGCCCCAGATACGCTTCCTGTAAAAAATAAATAAGAATATGCGCCCAATGCAAACAACATCGCCGCCGCTTCATAGATAATGAAAGTCAAAAACGAACCAGGCCGCCAGACCGTAACAAGAAAAAACAAAAATCCGATCGCAAGCATAAAAGGCAAAGCACTGCGCGCAAACGCCTCTCCGCTCAGATCGAACAACGCCCCCACAACGAATAGCCCCATCGTCAGCCCCAAAGATAAATTGACAGGCATCCAAAGTAGTTCGTTCGTTTTACGGGTCATCTCAAACCCATGGGTGATGGCGGCCGCAAAAGATGAAAACGCCAGACAGCCAAATGCCCAAACCCATATATCCGCTTTATAGCCCGCAAACCCTGCAAGTTGAAAAATTATATAAACGCACAATCCACCCAACAAAACATCTGTCAAAGCCGTGGCCTGTTCAAAACGCGACGCATGAATCCTCATTCAACACTCCTCCTGAAGTTATAATTATTCCGATGATAAAACCCACTGACCTCGTTCTCGTTACCCTCCTCCCCACTGTGCGGGATCTGGAAATCGCGCGAATGCTGGGATGGTACCGAATCCCGCTTCGCACCGCGCCCAAAGTGGTGGCTGTGGACTATCTGGCTTTTTACCAACCCTCAACATTCGGCAATCGCAGCGGACAAATTGAATTCATTGCCCAGGTTAAAGGGCACGAACTCACCACCCGCGGCGAATTATTACGCGACGAAAAAGATCATCCACGTGCAAATGAAGAGTATTACAAGATACAACTAGGCGGGCTTGAGAAATTAAAAGAACCCATCAAAACCGACAAATGGAAACGGCTGACATTTTTATATTCCACGGGCGAATATCTGCAAAACGCAAAGATATTGAATGATCTGGTCGTGGAAGGCGAAGAGCGCGAATTCTTATGGAAGAGCCTGCGTGAACGCGCAGAAAATGAACAGCTATACAAAACCGATCTGCCAGAGGCAGATATTCCACCAGAAATTTTGATGGCATTGTTGGGAATAAAAGAAGCACAAGCAGATTACGATTCATAGGAGCAATCAAATGGCTACTTTGATTAAAAATGGAATATTGATCACAGCCTCAGATACATTTGACGCAGATATTTTGATTGAAGGTGAACAGATTGTTCAAATTGGAAAAAATCTAACTCACCCCAGCTCGGACGTGATCGACGCAACAGGCAAACTCATCATGCCTGGCGGAGTGGACCCGCATGTCCATTTGGATCTGCCGATGTTTGACACAGTTTCATCTGACGATCATTACACAGGTCACAAAGCCGCGGCTTTTGGCGGGACAACCACTGCAATGGATTTTGTGGTTTTGGAAGATGAAGGCTTCAAACCCTCTGTGGATTTGTGGATGAAGAAAGCAGAAAAAGCCGCGATTGATTATTCCTTTCACATGAACTTGACTCAATACAGCGACAAGATCGCAAGTGAAATTCCATCGTTGATGGATATGGGAATTCAAACGCTGAAAGTTTTCACCGCCTACAATGGGAAATTAAGAATTGACGATGGAAGTATCTTCAAGGCACTGCGTATTGCCAAAGATAACGGCATGTTGGTGATGGCACATTGTGAAAACGGAGATGTCATCGAAACCCTCACCCAGCAGGCGTTGGCAGAAGGGCACACAGATCCCGCCTGGCACGCGTGGACAAGACCCAGCTGGGGCGCAGTAGATGCCACTTTACGAGTAGCAGGCATGGCCGCAGATGCAGATGCGTCGGTCTACATCGTCCACATGAATGTGGGCGGCGAAGTGGACATGCTGCGCTATGCGCGCGAACGCGGAGTCAAGGTGATGGGCGAAACTTGTCCGCAATATTTATTTTTCACAGAAGATGCATTGAGCCGCGACGATGGCGCAAAGTGGATCTGCTCCCCGCCGATGCGGACAGAGATGGATAACGCGCGGCTGTGGCAGGGTCTGCATGATGGCACGCTGCAGACTGTGGGAACAGATCATTGTCCGTTTTTCTTTGATGGCACGCAACCGATCTTATATGAAGGCAAAGAGATCGCGATCGCGGGCAAGGAACTTGGTAAATATAATTTCACGAAAATCCCCAACGGCCTGCCAGGGATTCAAGACCGCATGCCGATCATGTGGACGTATGGCGTGCAAACTGGGCAGATCACAGCCAATCAATTTGTGGCGTATATGTCGACAAACCCTGCCAAGATTTTCGGGTTATATCCCCGGAAAGGCGCACTCGTCCCAGGCGCAGATGCGGATATTGTGATCTGGGATCCTGAGAAGCGCATAAAATATGGCACAGCGTATTCACATCAACGCACTGATTACAATTTATATGAAGGCTGGGAACTGGCAGGTTATCCTGAAAAAGTTTTCCTACGCGGTAAGCTGATCGTGGATGGTGAAAATTGGCTCGGCAAGCGTGGAGATGGTCAGTTTTTGAAACGCGGTGAAGGCGAAGTTTTATAACGGCGCTGCTGGATATTTATAACAACAACATTTATTAGAGGTAAAACATGCCAACCAAAAAACCCATTATCCATTGTGATGCGCTCGTCGTCCACTGCATGGACTATCGTCTGCAAAAATTCATCCAACCGTGGATCACTGTCCGCTTTGGTTATGACAACTTCGACATCATCTCCCTTGCAGGCAGTGTGCATGATTATGAGATGGTTTTGAAATATGTGGAACTTGCAGTAAAGATCCACACGATCGATACAGTCTGTCTGATCAACCATGAAGACTGCCGCGCCTACGGACGTGATGGAACCTACAAACGTCACAAACACGATCTAATGGATTCGCAATTCAAGATCAAAGCCTTATTTCCCAAACTAAAAGTGGAAACTTTCTTTCTACATTTAGACGGAACATTCGAACCAATTTCATAAACCCACAAAGAGGAATCAGCATGTCGCACAAATGTGAAGCTATCGTCGTCCACTGCATGGACTATCGTCTGCAATCCTATATCAATCAATGGCTCGAAACCAATCTCGGCAAAACCAGTTACGACCGCGCCGTCATGGCAGGTGGCGTGTTTGACGTCTACGATGTCATCCGTCAGGTGGATATTTCCGCGCGCCTGCATGGCATATCCAAAGTCATCCTCATCAACCACGAAGATTGCGGCATGTACGGCCCAGGTGGCACCGAAAAACATCACGAAGAAGATTTGATCGAGGCCGAACAAAAGATCCGCCGCATCTTCCCCACCCTCGAAGTGGACACTTACTATTTAAATTTAGACGGCACCTTCGAGCAGAAATCATAATCCCGAAGGGATGACATAATACCCATAATCTATAACATCTCTTCGGGGTTATCAATTCAAAACGAATACATGGACTTTCTCAAAAAGTTCGAGATCGAGCATGATCCCAAATATGTATTTGATTGGATCGAATAAAACAAACTGCGCAAACAGAATCAATGGTGATAAAATTCCACCACTAAAACAAGGGATGCCATGGGGGAGCACGTGTGCCGGGCGATTGCCTCGGCGCGGGCCTTTGTAAATTTATCGATCTCGGAGAAAAATTATGCCTCGCCGTTCATTGGCTCGCCTGTACAAGGACGAGTTTTCTGACTATTCACTTTTTAAATTTCAAAAAGACTTTATCGCAGGTCTATCCGTCGCAGCCGTGGCGCTTCCACTTGCGCTCGCCTTCGGAGCTGCGTCAGGCGCGGGCGCGGCAGCAGGGTTGATCACATCCATCGTCGGCGGATTATTGATCGGCGCATTGGGCGGCGCGCCCTATCAGATCAGCGGAGCAAAAGCAGTTACCAGCGTCGTCCTGATCGTGCTCGTCAATCGTTACGGACTCGAAGGCATGTGGTTCGCCACATTATTCTCAGGCCTGCTCATGCTCACCATCGGCCTCATGCGCCTCGGCCGCTTCATCGCATTCATACCCGCACCCGTCATTCGCGGCTTCACGCTCGGCATCGCCCTCATTATTATCATTCGTCAGTCCGATAATTTTTTTGGAATTCAAACACCCATCACAGAAACTGCCGCTCAAAAATTGATCGGATATTTCAACAGCGGACTCACTCCCAGTTGGCAAACCATTCTCATTGGCTTAACCGTCATGGGAATTATGATCTTCTGGCCGAAAAGATGGAACACGTATTTTCCATCTTCCCTTTTTGGATTGATCACCGCCACGCTTCTCACCTGGGCCTTTGGCTGGTCTGTCGCAACCATAGACTCCATCCCCCGAACATTGATCCTCGAAAAGCATCTCGACCTGATGCACATTCCCTGGAACCATCTTTCTGAATTCATTGCCCCCGCCTTGACCCTCACTGCACTTGGCTCGATCGAAGCATTCTTATGCGGCGCGGCTGGCTCGAACATGACAGGCACTCGCTTGCAGGTCAACCAACAATTGATCGGGCAGGGAATGGGAAACATAGCGCTCCCCTTCTTTGGCGCGATCCCTACCACCTCCGCCATGATCCGCACCAAGGTCGCCATCCAATCTGGCGCGCAGACTCGTTTGGTCAGCATCATCCATGCGATTATTTTATTATTGGTCATGTTCATCTTTGCGCCTTTCATAGAAAGAATTCCACTCGCCGCATTGGCGGGCTTGCTCATGGTCGTTGCCTTCCGCACTAATGAATGGGACGCGATTAAGCGCATCTTTGGCAAACGTTTCAAAACAGATATGATCGCTTTTAGTATCGCCATGATCGCGACCGTTGTCCTGAATTTGACAGATGCAATTCTGATCGGCTCATTTCTTGCGGGCGCAGTTTTCCTGAATAAGATCGCCAGCATTGACATCAACCTTCAGGATGTAGATATCCAGCGGCTCAAACAGCGCGGCATCGAAACCGCGGGGAAATGCAAACACGTGCGCGTGGCATTTCTCACGGGCCCGCTTTTCTTTGCGGCCACAGGTCAATTCGACGAAGCCTTCGCAAACCTGACCGACACACACGCGTTGATCCTGTCCATGCGCGGCGTGCCGTTAATTGATACAGAAGGACTCGAAGAAATTCACCGCTTATATGACAAGCTCCAAAAGCAGGGCGGTGTGCTCATGTTTGCAGGCTTGCACGATAACGCGCGCGCCATGATGGAGCGCGATGGTCTTGTGGAAGTTATCGGCGAAGAAAATTTCTTTTGGTCCAGCGACCAGGCTATCGTCGAGGCAGAGAAGCGCGGCTGTCAATTCTGCGAATCAGAAAAGTTGGAAACGTCTGAATTTATGGCGTGATAAAATTCTTTAATAAAAAATCGGGGGATGTATTTGTTTTGGAGAAATAGCTATGCCACGAAGAAGTCTCGCTCGTCTTTATCGAGATGAATTTTCAGGATATTCACTCGCAAAATTTCAACAGGATGCACTCGCTGGTTTAACGGTTGCGGCGGTTGCGCTTCCTCTTGCGCTGGCGTTTGGTGTGGCATCAGGCGCAAGCGCAGCGGCGGGGTTGGTGACGGCCATTCTTGCGGGCATCATCATGGGCTTGCTGGGCGGCGCGCCTTATCAGATCAGCGGCCCAACAGGTGCGATGTCTGCGGTGCTGATCGTGCTCGTCACGCGTTATGGTCTTGAAGGCATTTGGATCGCGGGTTTGCTTTCGGGGCTGTTGCTGCTCATCATTGGCATCATGCGCCTTGGCCGCTTCATCGCCTTCATCCCCGCGCCCGTCATCAGCGGATTCACATCGGGCATTGCGTTGATCATTTTCATCGGTCAAATTGATAATTTTCTCGGCATCAAAACAGCGGCTACTGAAACCGCCGCACAAAAATTTATTGGATATTTCAACGGCGGATTCACTCCCGACTCACGCACAGTGATCCTTGGCCTTGTGGTGATCGCAACCATGTTCTTCATGCCGCAAAAATGGAGCGCGCGTTTTCCCTCTTCGCTTCTCGGCTTGATCCTCGCCACGCTTCTCAACTGGACTTTAGGCTGGTCGGTCACAGTGATCGGAGCCATCCCCCAGACATTGTTTCTCGATCAACGCCTCAGCCTTGCCAACATCCCCTGGGATAATTTCTCCGAATTCCTCGCCCCCACCTTAACCATCACCGCGCTTGGCGCAGTGGAATCATTATTAAGCGGCGCCGTCGGTTCCAACATGACAGGTGTACGCCTGCAAGCGAATCAGGAATTGATCGCACAGGGCATAGGCAACATGATGATCCCTTTCTTTGGCGGAGTGCCTGCCACAGCCGCAATTGCGCGTTCGAGTGTGGGCATCAAATCAGGTGGACAAACACGCATGGTCAGCATCATCCACGCGGTTGGATTATTACTCTCCATGTTCCTGCTTGCGCCTTTTATGGCGCGTATTCCGCTGGCAGCATTGGCAGGCGTGTTGATGGTTACCGCCATTCGCATGAATGAATGGGCCGCGATCAAGTTCATGTTTGGCAAACGTTTCAAAACAGATATGATCGCCTTCGTCATCACCATGCTGGCAACCATCGTACTCGATCTGACACAAGCTATCCTGCTCGGCTCATTTCTCGCGGGCGCAGTCTTCCTTAATAAAATCGCCAGCATCGATATCACCGTCCAGGAAGTGGACGTGGAGAGACTCAGACAAAAGGGAATTGAAACCGCAGGGAATTGTCAGCATGTGCGCGTTGCGTTTCTGACGGGTCCGCTATTTTTCGCGGCCACGGGTCAATTCAACGAAGCCTTTGCGAATTTGGGAGACACACACGCGCTTATATTATCCATGCGCGGTGTTTCATTGATAGATACTGCGGGCATCGAGTCCATTCATCGTTTATATGAACGCCTGCACAAACAGGGCGGCACGCTTATGTTTGCGGGTGTCCACGATAATGCGCGCAACATGATGGAGCGCGGCGGATTGGTAAAAACCATCGGCGAGAAAAATTTCTTTTGGTCCAGCGACCAGGCAATTGTTGAGGCAGAGAGGCGCGGTTGTCAATTCTGCAATAACGAAAAGAGAAATTTCTCCTTTTCAGCGTCCTATAAAAAACTTAATGAGGGAAATAAAAATAATTA
>JAVBXV010000101.1 GCA_030824405.1 Anaerolineales bacterium
GGCGATCTGGCTTAGGGGATAGATTTTTTCGATCACTGGTTTAATTTCTCCAGTTTCGAGAAGTTCCCGTATGCGTTCTAGTTTTTCGCCGCCTGTTTTTGTGATACCCGCTCCCTTCATTTTTTTGTCGCTCGTCAAAGAACTGAGCAGAACTTGAACAAGTTGAAAGCCTGGCTTTGTGGGGTTTTCTGTTATATAAAAACCTGTTTCAGTTAAAGAACGCTTGCAACTGAAAAAAGTTCGCGCGGCAGATGCGTCCAAAATAACATCATATCGTTCGCCATTTTTGGTGAAATCTTCCTTGGTGTAGTCGATCACATGCTGCGCCCCAAGTTCTTTTACCCAGGCAAGGTTGGGTGTACTGCAAACGGCGGTTACTTCGGCCTCGTATAACTTTGCAATTTGAACAGCAAAATGTCCGATGCCTCCCGATGCGCCGATGATCAACACCTTTTGTCCCTTCTTGATTTGAGCCGCGTCTTTCAATGCCTGCAATGCTGTCAAAGCCGCACAGGGTACTGCTGCCGCTTCATTAAATGTTAAGTTGCTGGGCATCAAACTGATCTTGTGTTCCTGAACGATGACATACTCTGCATGTGACCCAAGGCAGCTTCCGAAAACACGGTCTCCCACTTTGAATTTGGTTATATTTTTGCCGACCGATTCAACCGTGCCTGCAACGTCTATGCCCAATATTTGTTGTTGAGGTTTGAAAAGCCCATTGGATGGTCTGACGGGCAAAAACCCTTTTCGAAAATAATAATCAAACGGGTTGACCGATGCGCTGTGTACTTTAATCAACAGGCAATCATCATCGCCATCTTGAAGGGACGGTTGTTCAACTTCTTCTATTTGCAAAACTTCGGGCGGGCCATATGATCTGTACACTGCGGCTTTCATAAGAGTATTCTCCTGATAAGGTTATTTTTCTATTCATCAGGCCAACCCTGCATGCAGGGTTGGCCTGATCGGTGCGATTTATAAATTATTCTTTTTTGTCGCCTTCTTCAGCGGGTGTTTCACCATGCGCACGCTTGTGCCATTCGTTGAACATGGGAGGGAAGCCGCCTTCCCAGTCTTTGCCCCAGGGGCCGTGGCGCATGTGATGTCCACTGTGACGCATTCGGCCGAAGAACATCATTTTCATGAAACCGAAGAGCAGAAAAATGAAGAGGATCGAGAAGCAGATACCGCCAGGAAAGAAGCCGAAGTGATGACGGCCGTACATCATTGGGTAGCCGTGACCATATCCGTAGCCGTTGCTATACATCATCGGCGGGACGTTGACAGCCTGTCCATTTTCAGCGGCTTGCGAGATGGCGGTTGCCACAGCGGGGGCTTGTGAGATCCCGCGAACTTCGCCAGCTTTGAAAACCATGGCGCCGCCCGCTACGAGCAGGGCGATGAAGAGCAAAGCCCCAATGACACGAAATACTAAACCTTTACGAAACATTGTTACCTCCAATAGGTGATTGATTGAGTTTGTCTTACGCGCTAAATTTATCAATCTATTGTGGAGGAATTATGGATGGGTGCGTCAGAGATTGTGGAGGATATGTAAGAGGAATGTCAGAATTTTTAAACAACCTGCAACTTTTCACGTCTTTATGCATCTGATACAATGCTTGGTAATATTGCGAAGAAAAGCGTCGTCTGGATGATGATCGAGAATCATATCAATTCAGGTGGACATCACCTACAACAGGAAAACAAAAATGGCAGAAAATCATGTAAAAGTATTAATTCTTGGCTCGGGTCCTGCTGGGTTGGCCGCGGCTTTATATGCGGCACGCGCAGAACTGGCTCCTGTTGTTTTGACGGGTATGCAGTTGGGCGGTCAGGCCGCATTAACTCACACCATTGAAAACTACCCAGGCTTTCCCGAAGGCGTTGGCGGGCCGCAATTGGGTGAGCTGTTCCAGAAACAGGCCGAGAACTTTGGTGCTAAAGTTGAGTTTGACATGGCGCACGAAGTCGATCTGTCCCAGCGCCCTTATACGGTCAAGACCGATAGCGGCGAGTACAAAGCTGATACGTTGATCCTTTCCACGGGCGCGAATCCAATTCATTTGGAGATCCCTGGCGAAGTTGAATTAACAGGCCGCGGTGTTTCCTACTGCGCCACTTGTGACGGCTGGTTCTTCAAAGATAAAAAAGTTGTTGTGGTGGGCGGCGGCGATAGCGCATTTGAAGAAGCACTCTTCATCACTCGTTATGCTTCCTCCGTCACACTCATTCATCGCCGCGAAGAATTCCGCGCAGGCGCAATTTTGCAGAACCGTGCAAAGCAGCACCCCAAGATGAACTTCATTCTCGACACCGTCGTTACCGAAGTAGTTGGCAGCGACAAACTCGAATCTCTCAAATTGAAGAACGTCAAAACTGGCGCAGAGTCCACGATCGAAACTGACGGCTTGTTCATCTTCATCGGTCACTCGCCCAATACGCAGATGTTCAAAGGCCAGCTTGCAATGAGCGACCTCGGCTATGTTATTGTCAACGATAAAATGGAAACCAATGTCGAAGGCGTGTATGCGGCAGGCGAGATCGCCGACCCGCATTTCCGTCAGGTCATCACATCCGCAGGCATGGGCGCCGCCGCAGCCATTCAGGCGACGCGATATCTCGAAGAGCAGGAAGCAGTTCACAGTTAAGTTTGAAGCGATGAAGATCGCGCATCGCACTTAAGGGACAGCTGATCCTGTCCGAGATGCAAAATCCAATCGAATAGATTTTCCTCAAAAAAAGGACCTGCCCCTCAGCAGGTCCTTTTTTGGCAAAAAAACATGACATTTTGTACTTTTTGGCACGGTCACTTTCGGATAAAATGAATGAAAAATAACGGCGTTAGCGCGCCGTCAAAACCATTGGAGGAACAATGAAGAAAATCTCAATCATCGGCGCTGGTATGACAGGCTCCACGGCTGCTCACTGGATCGCCGAACGTGAACTTGCCGATATCGTTTTGTTGGACGTTGTGGAGGGCATGCCGCAAGGCAAAAGCCTCGACCTGACGCAGGCCATGCCGATCATTGGCAAGGATGCCGAGGTAGTGGGGACAAATGATTATGCTGCCACCAAAGGGTCAGACATTATCATTATCACCGCTGGTTTGGCACGCAAACCTGGCATGAGCCGCGATGACCTGCTCAAGACCAATGCCGAGATCGTTGGCAAGGCCGCTACCGAAACCCTGAAATATTCCCCCGATGCAATTTTTATCGTGTTGACCAATCCGCTCGATACGATGGCTTATCTGGCGATGAAGAAAACTGGTCTGCCGCGCGAACGCGTGATCGGCCAGGCTGGCATTTTAGACTCGGCCCGCATGCGCGCTTTCGTTGCCATGGAAACTGGCGTGAGCGTTGAGAATATCAACTGTTATGTGCTGGGCGGCCACGGTGATGAGATGGTTCCGTTGACCCGTCACTCGAATGTTGCTGGCATTCCATTGCGTGATTATTTACCCGCCGACAAACTCGAAGCGATTGTCAACCGCACACGCAAGGGCGGCGGCGAGATCGTCAATCTTTTGAAGACAGGTTCTGCATATTACGCGCCATCCATGGCTTGTGTGCAAATGGCAGACGCGATCTTGAAAGACAAGAAGTTGATCGTGCCTTGCGCGACCTACATGAACGGCGAATATGGTTTGAATGATATGTACTTCGGTGTTCCCGTAATGCTTGGCGCAGGCGGCATGGAAAGAATCATCGAATACAAGTTTGATGCTGAAGAAAAAGCCATGTTCGAGAAATCTGCCGCATCTGTCAAAGAGACGCACGAAGCGTTGAAGAGTTTGGTAACTTTATAAAACCCGTCAAAAGTCGAAGGTCAAAGGTCACAAGACCGACCTTCGACTTTTGAATTTGACTTGAAAAAAACATATAGGAGCCTATCATGATCTTGCATGAAAAAATTTCTGCTCAATTGCCCGCATGGCGCGAACGCATTAAGTCTCTTTCAAAAGAACATGCCGAAGTAAAAGTGGCAGATGTCACCGTGGGCCAGATCGTTGGCGGCATGCGTGATATCAAATCACTGCTTTCCGATGTTTCATTCGTAGACCCCGCCCATGGAATTATCTTCCGCGGCTTGACCATCCCTGAGTTGTTGAAGGCATTGCCCAAAGCACGCGGCGGCAAGATGCCCCTGGTGGGTGGTTTGTATTACCTGCTCATGATCGGCGAAGTGCCCACCAAAGACGAAGCTCAAGAAGTGGAAGCCGAATGGGCCAAACGCGCCATCGTCCCTGATTATGTGTACAAGATGCTCAAGACCATGCCGAAAGAGACTCATCCAATGACTCTCTTCTCGCAGGCTGTGCTTGCATTGCAAAATGGTTCGGTCTTCGCGAGCAAATATCACACGATGAAGAAGGATGTATATTGGGAAGCGGCACTGGAAGACAGCCTCGACCTGACCGCGAAACTCCCTGTCATCGCTGCGTATATTTATCGCATGAAATATTTTGGCGAAACCGCCAAGCCAAAATACAATCCCAAGTTGGATTATGGTGCAAACTTCTCCAAGATGATGAAGGTCTCAGACAAGAAGGGTTATTCTGAACTTGCCCGTCTGTACTTCATTTTGCACAGCGATCATGAAGCGGGAAATGTCTCCGCCCACACCATGCACCTCGTTGGATCCGCTCTCTCCGACCCATACCTTTCCTTCTCCGCCGCGCTTAACGGTCTTGCTGGACCTTTACATGGTCTGGCAAATCAAGAGTGCCTTGGCTGGTTGTTGGAAGTGCACCAGAAATTTGGCGGCGTACCTTCTCGTGAAGATCTCTACAAATTTGCATGGGACACTCTCAATGGTGGGCATGTCATCCCTGGCTACGGCCACGCTGTGTTGCGTGTTCCCGATCCCCGCTACATGGCGCAGATGGAATTTGCCAAGAAGCGTTTCCCCGATGATGAACTCATCCGCCTTGCGGACATGGTTTTTGACGTAGTGCCTGCCGTTCTCAAGGAACAAGGCAAAGCCAAGAACCCCGCCCCGAATGTGGATGCCATTTCTGGCACATTGCAGTACTACTACGGCGTGCGTGACTTTGACTTCTACACCGTACTGTTTGGCGTAGGCCGCGCTCTCGGCGTAACTGCCAATTATGTTTGGGCGCGCGCGCTCGGTATGCCGATCGAACGTCCCAAGTCATTGACCACAAAGATGTTGGAAGATGTAGTTGCCAAGGCGAGCCAGCCTTCATAGAAAGTGAACTTGCAATAAAAAAACGGCCTGATTTTTATCAGGCCGTTTTTTTATATCAGAAACTCGCTTGCTTTTCTTGCCAGCAGATAGATAAACCATAAATTGTTTATAAATAGAACAGTTGTAAAAACAAATAACACTGGTGAAAACCACTGACGTTTGACCAGCTCACCCAGGGAAATGGCGGCAAATAAAATAAGGGCATAGGTCCAGTCTGCTGAATACAGGAATGGCTCGGTGCCATAACCGATATGTAAAAGAAAATTGAATAATAGACAAGCCAGCATGGCGGGTGCAAGATGTTTTTGATCTGCGATCTGGCGAATGTTCTTAAAGAAATAAAAGATAGCCAGCCCCAACAGTGCGATCCACATCGTCAAAGCAAGCCAGCCAAACAGAAAATATTCGTGAATTGAGCTGTTGAGGAAGTTGAAGCGCGGCATTTCATTGCGAATACTTGTAAAAGGCTGGGGGGCGGCGACGTTGTAGATCAACAGGTTCTCGGTCATTAACCCCATGCGTTTGACGGTGATCTCCTGCGCAAACCTTTGTTCTCCCGTTAAGTTTTTGGGAACAAAGAAGTATTCCGTTGCGGGATAGATAAACCGCGAGCCTACGTTGAGTGCCACACTGCCTACAATCGCCAGAGAGAAAAGCAGGGTCACTCGTTTCAGGTTTCTTTGTGCGAGCAGGGCTACCAGTCCCTGTTGGGCGATGTTGGTGACGGTGATGCCGAGAGTGACAACACTGGTTACTGCCAATAAGTAGATGGATCTGTCGTTCAGTGTCAGCCAGATGAAGAAGAGCAGACACAAGGTGGAGAAAATGTAACTTTCGATCACGCTGGCAAAAATCAAGTGCGAAGCGGAAAGTCCGAGGATGGATGCAAATAACACCGCACTAGTCCCATCCCCTGAAATCTGTTTGATGATCTTCCACATCAGAAAAATGCATGCGCCACCTGCAAGGGCAAGCAGAAGCAAGTTTGCTTGAAGGCGGTCCCCGCCAGTGAGCGATGTCAAAAGCCAAACGATGGGACGGAATTGGATGTGGGCGAATGGATGCACGGCGCGCGTGCCGATATACCAGCCATCTTCAAAGGCCATGCGTTGCAACCAGGACCAACTGTCTGCGGCGAAGTAGATATTGTTGGTGTTGACTTCGGTTTTGTTGAAAATACTGGACAGAAGATAATAGCCAGTGGTGAAAAATAAAAAGAGTAAAAGACCTGAGGTGTTATCTTTTTGTGAACGTTTATCAAGGAAAAATAACAGGGCAACAAAAACGACCACGATCACCAGGATCGTGGGTTGTATGTTGAAGATTACCTGATTTCTCAACCCAATAACCAGCGCCGCGAAGGGAAAAAACGCGGCGGGTAGAAACGCAAAAAGTGAAACTATTTTTTTCATTCTTTGCTGCTTGCCATCCTGTCGATCAGAAACGCGAAATCCAATACATTTTCTTTGAGGAAGTCATACCGTCCGCTGGCGCCTGCATGGCCTGCGCTGAAATTGGTCTGGAGCATGGCGAGGTTGTCACCTTTTTTGATGTCTCTTATCCTTGCCAAAAACTTGGCAGGTTCCCAATACGCCACGCGTGGATCGTTGTAACCTGTTGTCAATAACAGGTGTGGATATTCAACAGGTTGGATATTGTCATACGGAGAATAGGAAAGCATGTACTCGAATGCATCCTTATCCTCTTCAGGGTTGCCCCATTGATCGTATTCGAGCGTGGTCAACGGAATGGTGGGGTCGCTCATGCTGGTGACCACATCCAAAAATGGGACTTTGCAGATCACCACATTGAAGAGATCGGGCCTCATGATCATGCATGCGCCTACCAACAGTCCGCCTGCAGAGCCGCCGATAATGGCCAGCTTTTTCGGGGAAGTAAAACCTTCCTGAATAAGGTACTCGGCACATGCAATGAAATCGGTGAAGGTTTTTTTCTTGTTGAAGAGCCTGCCTTCTTCGTACCAGTCGCGTCCCAATTCTGCACCGCCGCGAATGTGACCGATGGCAAAGACAAATCCACGATCGAGAATGCTTAATAAACTGGTGTTAAAGGAAGCCTCGCTGGAGCCGCCGTAGGCTCCGTATCCATATAACATCACTGGGTTGTTCCCGTCCCGCTTTAATCCTTTTTTGTAGACGATCGAGATCGGCACTCGTTTGCCGTCCTGTGCGGTTGCGTGGATATATTCTGTGACATATTGCATACGGTCATATCCGCTGGGAATTTCATCCTCTTTTAGCAATTCCCATACACCGCTGTCCATGTGATAGTCCACGGTGGAGAAGGGTGTGACGAGAGATGAATATTTTAATCGCAGCAAATTCGTGTTGAATGTGAAATTGGCATCGACGAATGCTTCATAGGTTGGGTCGGGAAAATGAACATAGCGCACATCGCTGACCCCGTCGATTTTGCTGACGCGCAATTGACGGAGGCCATACCTGCGTTCGTGCAGCACGAGATATTCTTCGAACATATCAATGTGTTCCACGAGAGTGTCTTCACGATGGGGAAGTATTTCCTGCCAATTTTCTTTGCCAGGGGCTGAAACTGGTGCTTTCATTAATCTAAAATTTGGAGCCTTGTCGTTCGTGATAATAAAAAATGAATCACCGTGATGTGTGGCGTAATATTCGTGGTTGTGTTCGCGCGGCTGTAATACGGTCAGTTCTGCCTCTGGTTCATCTGTGGAAATGAAGCGCATCTCCTGCGAGACCGTGTTGTAGTGATAGGTCATGATCAGTTTTTCACTGCGCGTCTTGAACATGGAGAGCGAGAAGGTGTCATCTTCTTCCTGGTAGATGAGCACATCCTGGCTGGGATCTGTGCCCAGTGTGTGACGGAAAACTTTATCGGCCCGATGAAATTCATCCAGCGTGATATAGAAGAGTGTTTTATTGTCATTTGCCCACTCCGCGCCGCCAGAAAGATATACGCTTCCAAACGTCCTGTGAATTGCTTCTGGATACAAGGAGCCTGATACCAGATCCTTGACATGGATCGTGTATACCTCGGCGCCTTCCATGTCCACGGAATAGGCGAGTTTGGTTTGGTCTGGGCTGATGCTGAAGGCGCTGACACTGCAGAATTCAGATCCTTCGGCGAGGACATTTTGATCGAGCAGAATTTCCTCGGGGGCATTCGGCTCATCTTTTACGCGGCAGTAAATGGGATATTGTTTCCCCGCCCCGCTGCGCCTGTAGTAGAGATAATCCCCGATCTTTTCTGGCACAGTTTCATCCGTCTCTTTGATACGGCCTTTCATCTCTTCGAAAAGTTTTTCGCGCAGGGGCAGGGTGTGCTGTAAAACTTCTTCAAGATAATCATTTTCTGCGGTCAGATATTTCAGGACTTGCGGGTCTTCACGTTCGCGCATCCAGTAATATTCATCGTTACGGATCATTCCATGCTGAATGATTTGATGCGGACGTTTTTCGACAACTGGATATGGTTTCATTTTTACCTGTAATTCTTGCTGGATAAGCCTTCAACATCGATAAGTGTGCTATTAGTACGAATATAAATATCGCTGTCGAGGAGTTGGTATTGCTCGTTGCCACGCATGAATGCGCTGAGCGGGGAAAAATTATCGGCGATCAGATCTGGCTGTAACTGGTTGATGCTGTACTCGTAATTCCATTTATTGTGGCCTGGGTAGAATTCTCCGTGTCCTTCACTTTTGGCGACGCTCGGGTCATTTAAACCGAGCAGGTCAATGGTGGCGCGCTCGGAATAATATGGGATCTGTCCCGCGGCGTGGACAGCGATGACTGCTTCGGGTGCGGTGTTCTCTTTGATGTGCAGCGCAAGCTTTACGCGGCGAATGTCCGCTTTGAGGAGCGGGGCGTTGCTGATCGCGTAGTTGAACCAGGGTTCGCCGCTGACGATCAACAACATGATGATCGCGAGTGGAATGGCAGGATTCACTTTGGAGGTGGCGAATGTCGATTGGGGCTGGGCAGTCATCAGGTCCACGAGGAGGCGGCTTGTCATCCAACTAAATAAGATGATGATGGCGGGCATCCCCTGAGTGATGAAACGATTCGCGGCGTTGGTCTCTGGCTCGGCGTAATCTCCGCCGACATAAATGGAGTATGAGCATTGAGCGAGGAAGATGCCGAGCAGTAAAAGTATTTCGGGGCTGCGCTGTTGTTTGTAAAAAAATATGCCCGCAAGTGAAAAGAGAAAAAGCGCGAGAATATCGCGGGCGGCGAATTGATTGAAAACGATCAGCCCGTGTTGTATGCGTTGCCAGAGGGTGAAGCCTGTAACTTTTTGATAATAGGTGACGGGCAGGAGATCGCCAAAATAATTTTTTTGAAAGAAAAGAATTGCAGAGACTGCAAGAATGACGAACAAAAATGGAATCGCGGATGTTCGTGTTTTTTGTTTTGCGATGAAGTACAGGCTGATGAGTATGGCGGAGATGGCTGCGTCTATGCGGACAAAGATCGCAAGCACGAGCAGAATGCCGATGAAGATCGGTTTGTTTTTTGTGAGTGAGATCAGCAGTGCGTAATTAATCAGCAGGGTGATCAGGCCAACTTCCATGCCGCGCAGTGACCAGAAAATGAGGGGGAAATAAAATGCGGTGATCAGTGCCGCGAGCGTGGGTGCATATTTTGAGGCGGGGAGCAGAGTTTCTGAAATCTTATAAACAACAAAAATATTTGCCAGTAAAACCACCAGCGATGTCAGCATGACGGCGAGTGAAATTTTTGAGGCAGGCAGGGAAAAGACGTGCAGCAGCGCCATGTAGAGCGTCCAGCCGAGATTGGTGAAACCTTCCACGGGGGGCTGGCCGATGTTCCAGACGAGGCCGTGACCCTGGGCGAGGTTTTTCGCATAGCGCATGGAGATCATGGCGTCATCTACGAGCGTGAAATAACGCTCATCGCGGATGACAAAAGATGTGCCTGCGATAAAGGCCAGATAAAAAAGCGCGGCTGAAAATAGAATGATCTTTAATGGGGATATTTTGTTCATGAATAAAGAGATTATATCCCACCGTTTGCGTTTGTAACTTCGCCTGCTTCATGGTTTAATGAGTACATGCTTGAAAACATCGAAATCATTCTGAGAGACGAGTGCAAGCTGGTAAAGGACCGCCCGATCATTGTTGGCGTTTCTGGCGGACCAGATAGTTTGTGTCTCATGGAAGTATTAAGACAGGCGGGGTATAGGATCATTGTTGCTCATTTCGACCATCAGCTTCGGCCCGAGTCCGCGCAGGATGCGCATTTTGTAGAGAAGACCGCCGCGCGATTGATGATCGGTTCCGTGTTGGGCGGCGTGAATGTTCAAGAATATGCCGATCGTGAAAAACTATCCATTGAAGAGGCAGCGCGAAATTTGCGTTATCAATTCATGTTCAAACTTGCGCATGAACATAATGCTCAGGCGGTTGCAGTGGGGCACACGGCTGACGATCAAGTGGAAACCGTGCTGATGCACTTTTTGCGCGGCAGCGGTCTTGCGGGATTGAAGGGCATGACCTATCGTTCCATCGTCACCATGTTTGATGCCGAGATCCCGATCGTGCGTCCATTGCTTGATCGGTGGCGTGAAGAAACCATTATTTATTGTGCGGCAAATGGAATGCGTCCGCATTATGATTCCAGCAACGACTCGATGAATTTTTTACGCAACCGCATCCGTCATTTGCTGATGCCCACGCTTGAAAATTACAACCCGAAATTTCGTGATGCCATTCTGCGCATGTCTCAATCGCTGAAAGGGGATCATGATTTTTTGATGGAAACGCTGGACGATGCCTGGCAAAAGACAGTGACCGAATCAATGGAAGGATCCGTCACCTTTGACTCTGAGCGCCTCTCCCATCACTCGATCGGACTCCAACGGAACCTGCTCAAACACGCCATGCAGTTGCTGCGTCCCGGGGTGGAGGTGAACTATGCGGCGCTGGAGCGTGCCTCCAATTTGATCAATGATCCACAGCGCCTGATCCTGCGCGCAGATTTGAAGGCGGGGCTGCGCATGTTTCGCGAGGCAGATAAGATCTACGTTTGCACATTGGAAGCTGAACTGCCTTTCACTCTCTGGCCTCAAATGACTGTGGATTCTTCAATTGTGTCTGTGCCGGGGCAGGTAAACCTGGCGGGCGGTTGGAAGTTTGCCAGTGAGCGCTGGCGTCTCCCTGCTCTGGCGAAGGAACAGGCCGAACGAAATGAGGATCAGTTCCAGGTCTGGTTGGATGCGGATACACTTCCTGAAAATTTAGAGTTGCGCGTCCGTCATCAGGGCGATCATTTCGAGCCGCTGGGGATGGGTGGCCATTCGCAAAAATTATCTGATTTTATGGTGAATGAAAAAATGCCGCAGCGGGCACGCGAACGCTGGCCGTTGCTATGCTCAGGAGATACGATCTTGTGGGTGCCAGGGTATCGCCCCGCGCATCCATTCCGCTTGACGGATGATACGAAGAATTTGGTTTATTTTTCGGTCATGCGCCCGCCAGAGAAAATACCAGCGCCTGAATAAAAAAATCCCCGCCAGATTGGCGGGGATTTTTTTATTTTATTTCACCATTCAATTGTTTTATTTTTATGAACAACTCGCGCCATTGTATTTTGGATACACCGAGTTTCTGACGGATCTTATCTGCTTCGACGCCAGATTGATAATCGCGCAGTGCGCTTGTCCAGCGGCACATGTCAAAGGAGAGATGCTTTTTGATGCCCGCTTCTTCGCCAATATCTTCAAGCAGATATTCGAGGCGGCGCGGAGACCAGGCAAAGACCTGGTCCACGGGTTGATATTGTGCAAGGTATTCCTTGTACGCTTCGATCCAATCCTCTTCGAGGGTGAGCTTGCGCTCCTTGTAGCGGTTGGCTGGGCTGGCGTAGCGGATGAATACATGCGCCCCGCCTTTGGCTTCGAGGTCAACGTGGTTGAGATGAATGCCGAGGCATTCGCTTTTCTTGATGCCCGTGGTTAGCAAAAGATATACAAGTGTAAAACTGCGTGCGTCTGGTTTTTTGTCACGGCGGTGACGATCTGCTGCAAGCAGTACCGCTTCATATTCGGCATCTGTCAGCACCTGCGGGAGCGGGCTGATGGCTGAGCGTTGTAAAACTTTTTCGGCTGGGTCAGGGTTGATCGTGCCGAATTGATGCAGCCAACGGAAGAATGATTTTACCGAGGTGATACGACGGGACAGTGTTTTGGGGCTGCATGGAATGTCGCGTTCTTTTTCCATCCATTCGAAGAATTTATTGAGCTGTTCAGTGGTGATGGTGCCAATTGCCTGATCTGGAGGAAGATAACGGTTGAGCAGGCGGACATCGGAAAGAAAGGCCTTGATGGTATTTGGTGAACGTCCCTGATCGAACAGGAACATTTCCCACGCGTTGATGGCAGTGGGGAGCAGGGTCTTGCCTGTGAGATGTGCTGAATCAGAATTTTTTGCCATGGTAATCAATCCTTACAAAAAAGCGTATAGTCTTTTCGTATAGTTTAACGAAAATAAAGAGGGTTGTCAACCAGGGAGGTTGATCAATTATGGAAGAAAGAGGAGTTGATCAGTGAGAGAGATCTTGCGGTTGGAAGCACGGTTCGTAATCATAGCCAAGAATGACTCGGTATTGAACTGTGCTGTTGGGGTCGGGTAGAGAAATGATATTGGCGCTATACAGGCCGAGGGTAGACAGGATCGTTTGTTGTCGGTTTGGATCCTGCGCGGTTGAAAAATCCACGAGCACTGAATAGGTGTAATCGCGGCGGTCGGCTGCGGAGATGTTGGTTTGATAGCCTGCATAATTCAGGCGGGATGCGGCGAGTGCATCCCAGGTATCGAAGGGGGAGCCATTTTGTAATTCAATTTTGATGGTTTCGCGTTCAACAGCCTGGGTGGATAACGTGGCGGCTTCCATCAGCATTTGCTTGAGCTCGAGTTCGTTTGGCAGAAGCACAGCCGCGCCGCCAGGCGTTGTCCACGAGGTGACGTAGGGCGGGCGAATATAATATCCGCGAATATTTGCGTTGGTGAAGTTAGTGGCGTAGGGCGCCATGCTGAGCATGTCTGCAAGGCTAAGGTCGGTGATGACCGTGCTGGAGAAATCATTATAGAGCTGCGGTATCTTGCTGAAAGTATCTGTCTTGAGCGCTTGTGTGAAAATGGCGCGGATCACTTCCTGTTGACGGCGGCCGCGGTCAAAGTCATTTGATTTTGAGCGTGAACGTGCATACCAAAGCGATAGATCGCCATCCATGTGGACCTGTCCCGGGCCAACGGTGAACATCCACCAGTTGTTTTCGTTATTGGGGTCATAGGTTGGGTCGATCAGCCGCCAGTCTGTGTATGCACAAGAGACTGGTATTTCCACACCGCCAAGCGTATCCACAATGCGGCGAAAACCGTCAAACTCGACCATGGCGGTGTGGTCAATGCGAATGCCGAGGTTGTATTCAATTGTATCTTTGAGAATGCCAGGGCCGCCGCCTGCGTAGCCGTAAATCTCGCCGCTTTGATAGGCGGTATTAATGCGCTGCATCCCCACGGTGGGAATATAGATCCACAGGTCACGTGGAATCGATATCAGTGAAACCTGTCCCTCTTTGGGCCAGACAATTGCGATAACAAGCGTATCAGTTCGGTAGGATGAGCCTGGGCGTTTGTCTGAACCGATCAATAAAAAGTTGATAGTTTCAGTATCTGTTAATTGTGGCAATGCCGTTGGGTTTACCAACAAGGCTTGTGCTGGTGGAGGTGCGGCCGCAGTGGGGAAGAGTTGATTGAAATCCACAGTTGGCGAAGGTTCAAGATGTTGTGTAGGTGTTGGAGAGGGTGTTTCGGTAGGCAGCGCGAATTGCTCTGCGGGCAGCAGCCCCAGATTTGAAATGGAGGATATTTGTGTGGGTGTATATAACAGCGGTTGAAACGGAGTTGGTGTAGGCGATGGATTGGGCGCAGAGGTGATCAACAGAAACGGCGCGGAGGGTTCCAGCGCAGCCGCTTGTGGCGCTCCACATGCAGACAGTAAAACAGCGAGGATGAGCAGAGGGGAGTAATAAGAAAAGGATTTCATTGAGACTACATGAAAAGACAAGGCCGTATATGCCTTGTCTTTTTCCATTGATGTTATGGAAATGCTGTTGGCGAAGGATTGACTGTGGAAGACGGCACAGGGGTATTGCTTGGAGGCGGCAAGGTGTTGGTTGGAATAACGGTTGCAGTAAAGGGTAGCGCTGTCTCTGTCAGTGGGTCTGTGGGCTGCGGGGTAATTGTGCTGCCTGGCAATGGCGAAGGGACAGGTGTGCGCGTGGGCGAATTTGGCACCCAGATAATTTCGCCAGCCTGTAAATAATCACTGCTGCGGCAGTTGACACTTTTCAACAGATTCGCGGAGATCGAATAACTGGTGGCAATGCCATAAAAGGTCTCTTGTGGTTGAACACGATAGGTTCTTACCCAGCCTGATGCGCCTGGAATACAGGCCACTATCGTGCTTGGCGCAACAGCAGGAACATACAAGGTGGAACCAGCCACAAGGCTGTCTGAGAATAAACAATTGGCGCGTCTTAATTCAGCCGTTGTGGTGCGATAACTTGTTGCAATGGAGAGAAGCGTACTTCCCGACTGCACGATGATCGGATTCCAACCAAACGGAATTGCACAGGATGAAGGTGGCGAGGCTGTGATTGTTGCAGTGGAGGTAATGCTTGGGGTGGAAGATACAAGCGAAAAGGTGGGTGTGAGCGTGGGTTGTAAAGTCGCCGTGGCAGTTAATGGGATCGGCGATGGCAGTTGATTACTCGTAGCGGTGGGAGTTGCCTGCGGCACAAACTCCACCAGTGAAACGGATAACGAGCCAACCATCAACCCAATTGAGATCAGCGCGATCATCAGCGCGTTCCCAAAGTCGCGCAAGCCCTGCATTATTTCTTTCCTTTGGCTTTGATTTTCTTTTCGAGACTATTTACGCCAGCAATTGGTAAAAGCACACTAAATGTTGCGCCAGCGCCCGTTTCACTTTCCACCCAAATGCGTCCATGCTGGGCTTCGGTCAGAGTCTTGGCAATCGACAAGCCTACGCCTGTATCGCCAACTCCCTGTATCAAAACATTGTCTGCGCGATACAAACGAGTGAAGACGCGCGGAAGATCTGCAGATGGGATGCCGCCGCCCGAATCTGTCACCTGAATGAGCATGAATTCCATCCCATCTTCGGTTCGGGTCTGGACCTTGAGCCTGATCGTGCCTTCGAAAGGCGTTGCCGCCCCTGCATTTTGCAACAAGTGGATCAATATCTGCTGCAAAGCCTCACGGTCTGCCTGAATGGGAGACAACGCTTTGGGTAGATCAAGATGCATGGAAATATTCTTCTCTCGCACCTGACTGCTGGTATAAGACATCACATTATCAATGACCATGTTCAGGTCAATGGGTTCGGGGTTGAGATCGTTCAACTCTGTTTCCAGGGTTGTGATCTGGATCATGTCATCGATCAAGCTGTGAATTCGTTCTGTAGACGATTTGATGCGGTCTACAAATTTACGTTGTAACGCACCAAGGATGCCCACCGATTCGCCAAGCAGAAGATCGGTGTACCCAACTACAGAAGACAATGGCTGGCGCAGTTCCTGTGAAATGGACGCGATCACTTCGGCCTGTTCGGTACTCTTTGTGGCCACGCGTCCCTTTTGTATTTCATGTACTTTAATATTTGCTTCGGCAAGCTGGTTTTGAAGATGCGCCATTTCCTGAAGCGTTGCTTTTAATTCACGCTCTATTTGTCCAGAGTTGGCAGATGGACTGATGTTTTTGCCTGTCTGTAAAGCGGCATTTTCCACTTGAAGCTGCGAAATGATGCGCTGGGATTCCTCCTGTGCCGCCATGAGAGAAGCCATATCTGTGCCGCTGTTTTTTTGTATTTCAGCACGCGCCGCTTCCAATTGTTGGGTCAGGTTCTGTACGCGGCCTTCCAATTCGCCCACTTGCATGAGCGCCTTGTCGCTTTGTAGTTCGAGTTTGCTTAGTTTCTGACTTCTCTTAATAATCGGAACCAGAGAACTGGCGATATTTGAAAGGAAAGCCTGATCTTCAGCAGACCAGGTACGGTCTGAATAAGGGGAAAGCAACAGCACACCACCCAGACATTCTTTTTCTGGAGTGAGGATCGGAACACTGAGCAAATGCCCTGGGTTGGACAAGCCAAGAATGTCGCTTAATCCCTTAATATCAGCCGAAGTACTGCTGGCCGGCATTCTCAAAGGACGTCCGCGTTGCAGTGAATTTGCTAGCATGGGAATCGAGCCCTTGTTTAAAGGGCCGCCTTGCAGGGTGTCTTCGCGGATCAGGTCATACCCGCCCGCAATTACCATTTGATTATTATTGTCTGTTAGGTAGATCATGAAGCACAGGTCTGAGAGCATCGTCTGCGCAATGGCGCGGGTGATGGCCTGGCTCACCTTGGTGGGCGTGGATTCGCCTGCCAAAGCCAGCATGGCATGGAAGGTTTTGGGGTCTGTGCTGTATCGTCGTCGTTCTGGGGAACCGCCTGCCGTGTCCTGCTTGATACTCACGGGGCGCGGCGCAGATGTGCTTGTTGCATCAGCCATTGCAAAGCGCTGAGGTAATGTCAATAAAATTGGATAAGCCGCCATGTACGCAAGGCGCACAATGCCAGAATAATTTCCTTCAATTGGAATAAGCAAATGCCCCAGGTGGCCCAAAAAGCCAATACCCAAAAGCAAAATACCGTTCCACATTCCGTTCGGCTTGCGGATGAATAACGTTGCCATGCCGATCAACGCCGCCAGCAGGGAGCCGATCTGCCATGCCCAGTCA
>JAVBXV010000453.1 GCA_030824405.1 Anaerolineales bacterium
CTCGCAATAACATGCTAGGCTTTAACAACAGGATGTCTCAATACTGTTTTCATTTTATCAGGTGCTGCTTTGCGCGGGTCGCTGATGTAGATCTCGTGATGCTTGCCGTTGGGGCCAACATTATCCTTCAAGCCATTTTCTGCCATGAATTCCCTCATGCGCTCGATCGTCGCGGGTTCGGTGGCGTAGGGACCAATGTGCATGGTTTGCACGCACAAGCCTTCTTCAAAATGGGCAAGTTTCAATTTATTGAGCGATTCACTGTCCCCTTTTTTCTTGCGGACTTGTTCACGTGCTTCTTCGAATATCTCTTTCGTAATGATATCGGGCTGCATGATCATCAACGTATAAAACCAATTGTCCTTGACCGTGATGTCGAAGAAACCATCTTCCACCCACCATAACCCTTCCAATGCCATCACGGGATAATCGATTGCGTTCGTCTTGCGTTTTTTGAACATGAACTTGAGCGTGTAGGACAGGCCATATAAAGCCTGCGTAGCTTCTGCAAAAGATGGCGACTTCCCAGGCTCGGAACCTTTTTCGATCGCGCCATCGATCATCGCAAATTGCAGGCTGGGGATTTGGATAGCTTCGATCTTTTTTGCTGAGGGCAGATAGAGATGTTTGAATTGTTTTTTGAGGTCGAGTATTTTCATTTCAATTTCCTTTTATTCATTCGATTCTTTTCATAATTCGTTGAACGAACAATGTCAGTCCCCGCGAGGGGATTTTCTTTTGGCTGAAATCCCATTCCTTCCACGCCGTCCAGACGGATTCGGGTGTATAGCGCCCGTCGCTGTCTGCTTTGGATTGTACGAGTTGCAGCATTTCCGTGAAGTGTTTATCTTTTCGTACCCATTTGAAATAGCTCAGCACATCCAGCACGTGCAGAATGTCGTACCAGAATAGTGGTGCTTTGAGCTTGCGAAAATCTGTGCCCATGAAAAACATATAAGGATGGCGTTCTTTACTTTTATCCCAAAGGGTGAGCAGAGTTTCCACGCCGATCTTTGCAGATGTACTTTCCTGTAGTTCAGGGATTTGTGCCAACGCCTTCAGCATCACCAGCGTTGCATACGGGCAGGGATCATCCTTGCGGCCTGGCCCGCGGAATTTCCCCAGCTCTGGCGAGACCGCGCAAGGCCAGCCGTTATCGTGAACAAGCCCATCCAGATACTTGATCGCGGCCTGTATGTGTTTGTCATTGCCCAATCCCATTTGAGCTAACGCTGCCACCAAAATAGGCGCATCACATAACGCCCATGCCCAGCTATCTTTTCCATTACCGCCGAAGTGTGTTGGAACGTTCGTTGTGAGCTGGAATGGACCTTGCTCAGATTGATGTTCCATAACTTTGTGTGCAATATTTTTTAACGGCGGGTCACTCACGCGTAGCCCCAGATCTGCAATGAAAGCCAGTTTATGAAATGACTGACTGGCAGACCTATGACTATTAAGAACTGTTCCTGGCCAGTCTGTCAACTCTTTTAACAAGGCTTGAATTTTTGCGTCAGCCAGCATGGCTTTGCGCGCACGAACAACTTGCGCATCTTTTTCTGTTTGCCCGAGCAAATCCAACCGCGTTCGATATTCGATCCACGGGTCGCCTTGTAGAATCCATTCGATGGTTGTGTTGTTCATGAATGTTTTCCTTTATTTCCGTGCATAAGTCAATTATGACATATGCACGATTCGTTTTCAAACCTTAGCTTGCATCACCTTTGTGGATGACGTCTCTTCCATATTTCTCCTGCAGCTTATCAACCACCTCTTGCAGCTTGCGGGACTTTTCGCTTCCTGCTTCGTCCCATAAGCTGAGTTGCCGCACCGGGGCGCCGATTCCACTGACGCCAACTCCGATCAACCGAACAGCCTGGTTCGGCTTGCGGACAATTTTCATTAACTTGATGGCCGCGTGCATGATCTCATCATCGTTATTGGTGGACGTGGGCAATGTGATCTGGCGTGTCAGTGTGGTGAAATCAGACCAGCGTATTTTCAGTTTGACAGTTTTGCCTGCCAGATCATTTTTTCGCAGTTGACGTCCCACTTCCATTGATTGTTCGCGCAGAGTCTTTTCGAGAGTCTTTTCATCGCGCACATCCACGTTGAATGTGGTTTCCTGGCTGATGGATTTGGTTTCGTATTCTGTCACGATGGGGCGGTTGTCAATGCCGTGCGCATGCTGCCAGAGTTCGCGTCCATTTTCGCCGAATAGATTGACCAGTTCTTTCTCAGGCCAGTTGGCAATATCCCCGATGGTGTGAATACCAAGCCCAGTTAATCGTGCGGATGTTTTTGGGCCAACACCCCAGAGCATGTCGGCGGGGAGGGGTGCGATGAATTTGGCTTCGTCACCTGCGGGGACGATGGTTAATCCAAATGGCGGTTCGTTCTTTTTTTTGCCTGATTTTTTCCCAACTTCGTTTGCGATCTTTGCCATGAGTTTGTTGGTTGCGATGCCGATCGAGCTGGGTAACTGCAATTCGTTTTTGATGGCAGCTTGCAGGTCCAGTGCGAGGCGGGCGGGGGCTTCGTGCATGTCTGAGATGTCGAGAAAGGCTTCATCGATGGAGATCTGTTCCACGAAGGGAGTCAAATTCCGCAATTTATCCATCACTTTTTCTGAGTATTCGCCATATAGTTTATGCCGCCCAGGGACGATGATGAGTTGCCTGCAAAGTTGCAGCGCGCGAGACATGGGCATGGCGCTGCGGACGCCCATGGCGCGGGCGGGGTATGAGCAGGATGCCACCACGCCGCGTTCATTGGGTTTGCCTCCCACAGCAAAAGGTTTGCCGCGCAGTTCGGGGTTTTGAATTTCTTCCACTGAACAGAAGAAGGCATCCAGATCTACATGCAAAATTGTGCGGGGCATGGTTGTAATTATAGTGCAATGAAACTATTAATTTTCCCTCGTTACGCAGTTATATAATGAATTTAATTCAAGGAGTATGGAATGTTCACTAAGCGGGTTTTGAGGTTGTTTACTTTTGTTTTGTTGTGCTCTTTTGCAGCGCAATTTTTTGGGATTCAAAATGTTTCGGCTGCGAAGGTTTGTGATTGGGCACAATATGTGGCGGATGTTAGCGTGCCAGATGGAACTACATTCACGGCAGGTACCCCCTTTATAAAAACATGGCGTGTGAAAAATATTGGCTCATGCACCTGGACGACTGCTTATACATTTGTCTACTTCAACGGTGACAGTATGGGTGCGCCTGCTTCGGTGCCGCTTCCTAAAAAAGTTGGCCCCGGCCAGACTGTGGATATTTCTGTGCCAATGACGGCTCCCGCTACACTTGGAAGTTATCGTGGGTTCTGGAAATTCTTGAATGCCAGCGGCCAGTCTTTTGGCATTGGCGCTTATGCAAGTGATTCTCTTTGGGTGGATATTCGTTCAACATCCCAGCAGGCTGTCATCTATGATTTTACGGCGGACGTGTGCTCTGCCATATGGGCGTACGATGGCGGGGCGGTGCCGTGTCCATTTAAACCGAACATGTCCAAGTATGGTGAGATCACCCGCTTTGCAAGCGCCATGTTGGAAAACGGACAGGATTCAGGTTTGCCAACTCTTGTCACTGTTCCACAGCAAAAATTTAATGGATACATTCATGGGGTATATCCCGCGTTTCGTTTTGATCCCGGTGATCATTTTCAAGCCATGGTTGGCTGTGAATATGGCGCGGTCAAATGCAATGTGATATTCCAGCTTCAATACCTGACCAAAGAAGGCGAGCTGGTGACAATTTGGAAATTCAAGGAAAAATATGATGGCAAGCTTACATGGGTGGATATTGATCTGAGCCGCTATGCGTACAAGCCTGAAATTCGTTTGGTATTAACTGCATTTGGTGCGGGTTCTTCTGTTGGAGACCGCGCGATGTGGGTGCAGCCCAAGATCGTTCGCCCATCTGCGGTTGTGGCTAGTGCTCCAATTGTTCCAACTGTGGCAATGGAAACTCCCACTGTAACTCCGACCGTGACTCCCACGTCAACGCCTGTAGTTTGTATAGATAGCGCGGCCATGCTGGCAGATGTAAACATTCCTGACGGTACAACGTTTACTCCAGGCTCGGTATTTACCAAAACATGGCGGCTGCAAAATACTGGAACTTGTTCATGGGGTCTTGACTATAGCCTTGTCTACGCTGGCGGCGAGAAGATGAATGGCCCGGCCTCGGCCCCCATGCCTTTAGTGGTATTGCCCGGTCAGTCTATTGACCTTTCTGTGAATTTGACCGCTCCTACTATTGCGGGGATGTATCAGGGAAATTGGATGCTCCGCAATGCAGTCGGCGTTCCCTTTGGCATCGGCTCTGATGCAAAGACACCATTCTGGGTCAAGATCAATGTCGCTGCTAATACGGCCGTTGCTTCAGGTGGGTATGATTTTGTTGCGAACGTTTGCTCTGCAAAGTGGCAAAATGCCAGTGCGGTCTTACCCTGCCCGGGCGCGGATGGTGATGCGCGTGGATTTGTGTTTAGTCTGCCTGCTCCGTTGCTTGAATCTGGCGCGGTGAGCGGCAGCCCTGCATTACTAACTTTCCCTGAAAATTCCTCCACTGGATATGTTCGCGGCGTATATCCTGAATACTTCATCCAGAATGGAGATCATTTTCAATTGACGGTTTCCTGTGAAAATAATCAGACGGGCTGCAATGTGCTTTATGAAGTTGGCTATCAGGTTGGCGCTGGCCCGATCCAACCTTTGTGGGTGATTGTTGATTGGTACGACGGCCAGGCTTACAGTGTTGATCTTGATCTTGGTTATCTTGCGGGCCAAACGGTAAAGTTTGTTTTGACCACCTATGCAAATGGATATCCTGCAGGCGATCGGGCTTTATGGGTTGCGCCGCGTATTGTGAATGTACTTCCTGTTATTGCACCAACAACAGAGACGCCCACACTACTCCCTTGAAATGGTGCTTTTGTGAAATAGTACGTTACAAAGACCGTGGAATTGACCTATTTACGGTCTTTGTAGTTTAAAATGGGTCTTAAGTTGTATTGAACATTTATTAAAGAAAAGTTATACTAGGTATGGCGTATAGTCAAAGGAACTTTTCGGCTTTGTTGCCGTCATTATTTTGTAGTTGAATTGTAAGGAGGAAGAGATGAAGTTTGTAACACGATTTGTAACAACCCTGCTTCTGCTGGCATTAATGCTTTCATTTGTGCCCGGAGCAACATCCACCGCAAAAGCCGCCACTTGTAATTGGGCGCAATTCATTGCGGATGTCACCGTGCCTGATGGTACAAATTTTGCACCCGGTACGGCATTCAAAAAGACATGGCGATTAAAGAACATTGGCACCTGTGCATGGAATGCCAACGATGTATCTTTGATCTTTGATAGCGGCGAGAAGATGGGTGCGCCCGCTTCACTTGCCCTGCCAACAACTGTCAACCCCGGCCAAACAGTAGACATCACTGTAGACATGACCGCACCCAGCGCTGCTGGACATTACTTTGGTTATTACAAATTTAAGAGCGCCTCGGGTGGTGTCTTTGGTATTGGCTCGACTGCCAATAAAACTTTCTGGGTTGAGATCAATGTCAATGCAACCGCTGGTGCTGGATATGACTTCACCGCCAACGCTGCCTCTGCCACATGGTCTGGTGGAGCTGGTGCATTAAGCTTCCCCGGTACAGATGGCAGCGCCAATGGCTTTGCTCTTACACAAGCTACTCCGAAGTTTGAGAGCGGTGTCTCCTCTGCTCAGGCTGGTTTATTGTTCGTTCCAAATAATGTAACCAATGGATATATCCAGGCTTCCTATCCCGCCTTCCGAGTTCAAACTGGAGATCGTTTCCAGGCCACCATCGGTTGTGAATATGGAGCAACCACTTGTTATGTTGCATATCGTCTGGATTACCAGATCGGTACTGGCGCTGTAAAGACGTTCTGGACCTTCCGTGAAAAATACGAAGGCATGACCTACAACGTTAACCTGAATTTGAATTCACTGGCAGGACAGGATGTGAAATTCATCCTCGTCGTTAATGCCTATGGTTCTGCAGCAGGTGACCGTGCGTTGTGGGGTAACCCGATCATTTCACGCCCTGGCGCCACCACTGGCCCAACTATTACCCCGTCCCCAACTGTGACGGGTACGCCGCCTTCCCCCACGCCCACATCTGCCACAAAGACAGTCACTCCCGCGCCTGCCTCTTGTGATCGCGCACAGTTCATCTCTGATGTAACCGTCCCCGATGGCGCTTCGTTCGCACCGGGTATTGGCTTCAGCAAGACCTGGCGTTTGAAGAACGTGGGCACCTGCACATGGACAAATTACAGCCTGCTCTTCGACAGCGGCGAAAAGATGGGCGGACCTGATTCCGCGGTCATCCCGACTTCTGTTGCCCCCGGCCAGACAGTGGATATCACCATCTCCTTAACTTCACCGACCACAGCCGGTACCTATCGTGGGTATTGGAAGTTGAAGAACAACAATGGTGTTCCGTTTGGTATTGGCTCTGCTGGAACCAAATCATTCTGGGTTGAGATCAAGGTCACAGGTACAGGCATCGTCCCATCCACTCCTATAACTCCGGGCACGCCCGCCACACCTGTTACACCCGCCACACCAAGCGCTGGCACGAGCTATGATTTTGTAGCCAACGTCTGCGCGGCCACATGGGTGAGCGGTTCAGGTACATTACCATGCCCCGGCACAGAAGGTGATGCAAAAGGTTTCGTGCTTATTCAAAATGCGCCGAAACTGGAAAACAACACCATCGATAACCGCGCTGGTTTGCTGACCTTCCCGCAGAACATTAACAATGGCTACATTCAAGGGTTCTACCCCACCTACAAAGTAAAAACTGGTGATAAATTCCGCTCCACGATTAGCTGCGAAGGCGGCGCCACTGCTTGTTATGTTGTATTCCGCCTCGATTACACACTTGCGGGCAGCTCCTCCGTTCAATCCTTCTGGGCATTTGTGGAACGCTACGAAGGTCAATTCTATTCAGCCGATATCGACCTCAGCGCGTTGGCAGGGCAGGATGTGAAATTCATCCTCACTGTGCTTTCCACAGGTTCCCCAACAGGTGACCGCGCACTTTGGGTTGCACCGCACATCTTCAACGCATCATCGGTTGTTGTGCCAAGCGCAACAAACACCGTTACGCTCACGCCGCCAGCGGCAACTGCAACATTCACTTTAACTCCCACCGCTACGGCTACAGCAACTGCCACGGCAACTGCAACCACACCAGCCCCATAATTTTTTGAACTTTGAAAATGGTTCCCGCTGCCGAGAAGGCGGCGGGAACTTTTATTTTCTGGCATCGTCCTTTTTTGACGAGGAGATCATATGGAAAAAATTCTGATCCTGACGTTGATATTTCTGACCGCTTGCACAACTTCACCCGCTTCCTACTTTGACACCCAGCCTGCTGCCGTTATTCTGACAGAGTCCTCCACCTCCGAAGAGATCCAACGTGCCATGCTTGATAGCGCCGTCACCTGGAAGAATGTGCGCGCGGAAGGCACTGTCACCTGGTACGATGCAACTGGAACTCAGCCCACCTATGTCTACCATGAGCAAGTGTGGATAGATCAACTGACGCCGCGCTTTCGATCCCTGCTCGCCAGTGATGGCAGCCCCGTAACTTTGAAGTTTAGTGACGGCCAAAAAATAAATATAGTTAATATGTCCACTGGCTATGTCGAAACAACAGATTTGCCAGAATTTGCCCGTGCGGGACAATTCATTCCGCCATTGGAAGAGGGCGCGGCTTATCCAAACCCATTGTGGGGACAGATCGGCACGCCACTTTCTGAGATGATGTTCAGTGCGAATTTTGTACAGAGCAAAGGCACATTTAAAGCATTGGCACTTGAAACGATCGCAGGGCGTGAAACCCTTGTTGTTGAATGGACTTATATTGAAAAAACGCTGCCAACTTTCAAAGTTTGGCTGGATACACACACCGCAGTAATTTTGAAGATGCAGCACTTTGGGGATGATTCCACTTTACTGCAAGGGGAGCGCGTCGTGGAACTGGTTGCATATGATGAGATATTTGATCCGTCCCTGTTTGCTTTGCCCGCAGACCTTCCGCAATTTGTTGCACCGACTCAGGTTGGGTCACTGCCTGTTGTAACAGGAGCAGGCCCAACGTCTGCGCAGGAAGCGGGAGAGTTGTATTTCTTCCTCCAGCCGCGGCAGGCGGGAAAATCCATTCAACTGGCAAAAGTATCTGGCGTCTGCGTGTATGATCCTGCGGCTTGCCCGCCGATGCAAATCGTCAATGTTCCCTTTGCTTTTAATTTTACGATCAACGCATTGAGCTGGTCACCTGATGGCAGGCATGCGGCTTTTTCGTATTCAGATAACTCGAACGGTACGCCAACAAAATTATGGTTGTTCGATGCCACCGCAGGGACGTGGACTTCGCTGGCAGAGTTTGCCTATATTGATCCGCCGTTCTGGTCGCCTGATGGCACGTGGATCGCGTTCCGCACCCAGGATGGACTCGGCGGCGAGGATGTGTTTGTAGTGCGCCGCGATGGCACAGAGTTGAAAAGTGTTTCTGCGAATTTGCCCGTTGAAGGCAGACCTTATATTATGGATGGCTGGTATACGGAAAATATCATCATGCGCTCGGCGCTGCCAGGTGCATCTGGTTCGATCTATTTGGTAAGAGCCAGTGATGGAGTTGCCCGCCCGATGTTTGATACTTTATTGACGAAAGCGCAATTTATCGCTGCTCCTGATGCGAGCCTGCTTGCATATGATGATTACGCCACTGACAGCCAGAACCACGCGTTGAAAGTGATGGAGCCTGATGGTGCGAATGCGGTCACACTGGCGAACTTTGCAGGAGGTTCGATCTATCCAATGACATGGTCACCGAATAGCAGGCTGATCGCGTTTAATTATTACAGCAGCTTTTCATCGGGTGATCCAAAAGCAGAAGTGTATGTGGTGGGCCGTGATGGCAGTAATTTATCTCTGGTCTATTCTGGGGTGACTGTGGGGCGGCTGGTCTTTTCTCCCAATGGAGAATATTTGCTTGTAGAGGAAACCACTTCGCCTACGGGTGGTCATTTGTTTTTGATCAACCTGGCTACTTTGGAGAAGAAGATATTGGCAGCCCCTGGCCTGTCTATGGATTATGATTGGTACGCGCCTTCGTGGAGGCCATAAAATTATCCATTACAAAATGACGGGTTAAATATATGCATGCTTCAAGAAAAATAATATTCCTTGTGGTGTTGCTGTGCGCGCTGTTATCTCCGTATCGAATTGCTGGGGCACAGGAGCCAACTCCCACTTCTGAGCCTATGGTTGGCCCTGCCCCTGCAGACATTATCAACGCGGTCAATTCGACGAGGCTTGCCTATGGCTTGCCGCCATTGGCAGTCCATCCTGCTCTTATGCAGATCGCGCAGGAGGAAGCCAATGGGATTGCCTCTGGGATGCCAGGTCATTGGCGCCCCAATGGAATCACACTGGGGCAGTGGCTGATATTTTCAGGGTATCCACTTTCTGGAGATCTGTCTTTGGATGGGTATCGTTCTGAGAACTGGGTTGCCGCGGGTTCTTTGGAGCAGGCCATGGGATTTTGGTTAAGCGATGCCTCGCACACAGACACGATCCTATCGCCTTTCCGAAGCGACCTGGGTGTGGGGGTTGCTGTTGGTGACCAGATCTATATGGTGCTTGAGACTGCTCTGCAAACCCGCAGTGGACAAATGCAATCGGATGCCGCTGTGTTCCTGACCAGCATTCCCATGACGCAGGCTGCCTATTACACTAATGCAACGCTGTCCGCTGAAAATGGCGATGTTTCACAATATGTATTGCCTGTGTCGATGAGCACCGCATTGCCTAATGGGGATGTGTATCATGAGGTTCAGTACGGACAAACGTTATGGAGCATTGCGATTCGATATAACACAACGATCAAACAGATCCAGCAGTTGAATAACCTTCAATCCACAACTGTGAATGTAGGGCAAAAACTGCTTGTGCTTAAGGGAACGACGCCGCATGCACCATCTGGGGCGGTGATATTGTCCACGCCTGTGTATGAAGATGCTGCGGTCACTATGCTGCCGACGATCAATCCCCCAACACATGCCGTTGAAAATTTCGATCCATCTGCTGAAAAGAACGAGTCTGAAGGTATGGTCTATGGACTTGCTGGCATTGCGATCGCTGCGTTGATCCTGGGCGGCGTGTTTGCTTCTGCGGCCAGAAGGAAGCCCGTGTAAATTATTGCCAGTTTAAATTCAAGGCGCTGCATGATGCGCAATTGGTGACCCCATCTTCCAGAAGTTTATTTCCACAGCGTACGCATGTATCTTTTTGAGCTGTAATATGAGCCATCATGATCTTTGAATCCAGCAGGCCAAGTTTGTATTTTGCAATAATGACCGCTATCGCATCTATTCTTCGGCCCATGTGGACCAACTCCGCAAGTTCCAGTTGAGCGGCACGGTCAATTTCAGATGGGACCGTTATTTTTTGATTGCATTGTGGGCATTCGTAGATTTCGTCCATTTGACACTCCCTTTATTTGAAAAAGCCAGTCACCTCACAGTGACTGGCTTTTGTTTTACAAGTGGTATTACTCTCGTCTGCCTTTTGTAACAATTCGGATCGGCGTTCCCAGGAAACTGTACTCTGCACGGATCTGATTTTCCAGATAACGAATGTAAGAAAAGTGCATCAACTTGGGCTCGTTGACATAGATCATGAATGTCGGCGGGTCACTGCGAACCTGTGTACCGTAGAACATTTTCAGAGCGCGGCCAGCATGGGTTGGGTGAGGATGTTGATCCTGCGCGTGGTGAATGATCTGGTTAATGGTCGAAGTTGTCAGGCGCGCAAGGCGTTCTTCCTGTACCTGTAATGCCATCGGAAGCACCTGGTCAATGCGTTGATTGGTCTTGCACGAGATAAACAGGATCGGTACATAATCCATGAAGTTTAATTCGCGGCGAATTCGAGCCGTGTATTCGTCCATGGTTTCGTTATTCTTCTCGATCGCATCCCATTTGTTGACCAGCACCACACAGGATTTCCACTCATCGAGGATGTATCCTGCAATGTGTGCGTCCTGGGCAGTGATGCCCGTGGTGGCATCGATCATCAATAAAGCTACGTCTGCACGCTCAATAGACTTGAACGAACGCAGAACGCTGTATTGTTCCACACCGGGTTCAACACGTCCACGGCGGCGAATACCCGCTGTATCGATCAGGGTGATCTCCATGCCTTCATAGACTATTTTTGAGTCGATGGAATCGCGGGTTGTTCCTGCAATAGGGCTGACGATCACGCGTTCTTCACCAGCCAAAAGGTTAAGCAAACTGGATTTGCCCGCATTGGGTTTGCCAACGAGAGCGATCTTGATGCTGTCATCGTCTTCGGCGTTTTCCTGTGCAGGGAAGGAGTTCACGAGCGCATCCAACAAGTCACCTGTGCTGGTGCCGTGGACGGCTGAAATTGGGAAAGGTTCGCCCAATCCTAATTCGAAGAATTCGCCTGCGGCATCACGTGTTTCTCTTGATTCGCATTTATTGACAACCACAAAAATTGGCGGCCAAAAGGTACCATCTGACAATTTCTTTTGGGAGCGACGCAGGATCTCGGCAACTTCACGGTCTGGAGCGGTGATGCCAGATTGACCGTCACTAATGAACAACACAGCATCTGCTTCACGGATCGCGACCTGTGCCTGCTTGCGGATGTCATCAATAAAGTCTGCCGAACCGATGGAGAGGGGAGTCTTTCCGCCGTGGGAAGGGTCAATACCGCCCGTATCCACAATATTAAAGGCACGGCCATTCCATTCAGATTCGCCGAATAAACGGTCACGTGTGGTGCCGGGAGTGTCATCCACGATGGCAAGGCGTTCACCAGCGAGACGATTGAAAAGGGTTGATTTTCCGACATTAGGTCGGCCTACAAGTGCAACAATTGGTTTCATTTGATTCTATTTTTCTGTTTCTTATATTTCAGGCGGTGAAGTCCACTGCTCTGAGTAAGGTATTGTAACCTATAGCTGTTATCTGGAAGGGGTTGGGGTGATTGTTGGCGCACCGGAGACGGTAATCACCACTTCGATGGTGTTGGGCAGGATCGACTCCACCACAACATCCGAGATCAACACTTCCACTTTTGGCGTGATCTGGTGCGTGCCTGGCCCAAGCCCTGTCAGGTCTACTGTCACGCGCACATCCTGCCGGGTAATGGTATCCAGCAACGGCAGCGGCCCCGAAACGATCACATCCACTGTAGAAGGGGATACTTGTGCAGTTAATCCGCTTGTCAGCCCAATGATCTCCACTCTTTCGCCGCCCAGAGTGATGCTGCTTTCGATCGGAGAAACGCCCGCCTGAATTAGCACGGTTTGCTCGCCCACGATCGATACGCCAGCGGGTAAATTCAGAGCGATGCGCGTGTTGATATCATCCTGCGCGTTCTGTAATTCAAGCGGTTGGGTTTCCAGAACGCCGGGCAAACTACTGACCAACTCAGGGTCGGTTGCGTATACCGTCACCACTGGGGGGAATACAGAAATATCGGTCAGTCGGTAGCCGCTTGCCACACGCCCCGTGGTGATGACCTTCACCGCCACATCCCGATACCCGCCCTGCTGACTGACTGGCAAAGTAACGTGGATGGATTCAGGCGAGACAGTGATGCCGTTCACGCGCTGTCCGTTTTCATCGAGGACTTCCACTCGAAGTGTCTGGTCTACGTTTTCGCGAATCCCATCCAGGTTGACCAATACACGGGCACGCGTCACTTTCTGGACCTGAGACTGGGCGCCTGCTACGACGATCTGTACCGGCTCAATAACCACTTCGCCGATCTGATAGCCGATTGCCGCTTCGCCCGCCAGGCTGACGTCCACATTTAAAGTCTGTGTGGCGAGCGGCTCAAGTATGAATGTGACCGAATTTGGCGCAACCGATAAAATTTGCACCGGCCGCGCATTTAATTGGACTTGTAATTCAACGGTGTGCTCACCAGAACTTAACCCTGAAAAATCCAGGATCGCGCGTGCAAGGCTGGGATTCGCCTCGACCAAATTCCAAACGGAGCGTGGTGCACGCAGGGTCACTTCCACCGTTTTGGGCATTTCGCTGTTGACCACCAGGCTGGGATCCTGCCCAATGATCTCCACAGGGATCGCGGCAGGCAGGGTGCGCGTTTCATCGGGGTCTGCCGCTGTGACAGCCGCCACCCATACGGAGATCGCCAAAGCAAGCGCCCATAGGAAAGTACGATAATTGGCAGAGAGCCAGCGGAACATGATTATTTTTCCTTTCCAGGGAATAATCCCGGCAGGAGGCGTTCAAGCCAGCTCTTGTTGTATGAATTAGTGGGGCGGAAGAATGCGATCAAAATATTTTCCAGTCTTTCAGGGTCGAGCCTGCGGAGCATGCGCCCGGCATGTGTGATGGAAATTGCGCCGCTTTCTTCAGAGACCACCACTGAGATCGCGTCACTGGCTTCAGAGGTTCCCAAAGCGGCACGGTGACGAAGCCCCATTTGGCGGTCAGGTGTACGGTTTAAGATGCCGCTTGCGGAAAGTGGCATGACACACGATGCGGCCGCAACTTTACCGCCAACAATGATCACTGCGCCGTCATGCAGGGGAGTGTTGGGGTAAAAGATCTGTAACAGTAACTCAGGGGTGATCTGTGCATGCATTTGCACGCCAGTTTGAATATACTCGTCGAGATTATCGAGCCTTTGCAGAATGATCAACGCCCCGTGTTGTCTGGCGGATAATCTTGCGGCGGCGGCAACCACTGCGTGAACAGTCTGCTCGATGGCGCGCGATTCTGATTTAACGGTAGCAGGCAAAATGGTCCCGGCCCGACCGAGGCGTTCTAAAGTCCGCCTGATCTCTGGAGCGAAGATCACAGGAATGGCAAGCAGCAAGGCCGGCAGGGCATTTCTCGACAACCATGAAAACGCGGGCAGTTCAACGAGGCTGGTCAGCAGGATCACAAAGACAACCAGCAGGATCATCCCGCGCAGCAACGCCATGGCTTGTGTATCCCGTAATGAATACAGCAAACCAAAAAAGATCAGCGTGACGAGCAGAATATCAAGTACGCTCAGCCAGCTAATGCGTTGAAAAATAAAGAAGAGGTTGTTGAGAAATTCAGTCACGATAGGGTATGAAACCAGGGACTGGTAATCAGGGCAGGATAAATCCTAATTACCTGATACCGATTACCAAACCCTAAATGGGGCGCAGGACTCGATCCTGACGCAATTGTTTAAAGAGCAGGACATATTCTGTATTCAAAGATTCTGTTGCGGCGTCCTGCCAGGCTTGCACGCCCAGTGTTTCCGGGGTGCGTCTTTCATAACCAAGTTGTTTCCACATCGTTTCCTGTGCGGCCAACTCGTTTGTAATGAATACCAGTGAGGCTTCACTTTGTAATTCACTTGAAACACGTTCCACTTCTGCGATCAATGTTTCAAGCGCCTTGGTTGGGTTGACATGTTCTTCGAGGAAAATGTCACTGGTGCGAGCCACCAGGTTTTCCACCTGCCAGCCTGCTAAACCGACCATTTTTCCATCCAGATGTAAAAGCATGTAGGCTTTATCACCGAAATCAGCCATAACATCATCGGCGGTCATTTTGCGTTTGCCCTTGCTTACGCGTGTGATGAACTCTGCGATCATGGAGGAATGTTTGGGGCGTCCGCGCTGTACAGAGAATTCGCCAGTGGGAGCGGCAGGGCTTACTTTTACAGTAGCCTCGGTATCCACATTGCTCGCACCGGGCACAATTTCCTTCCAGGCTTCACTTACCTGTTTCCAGAGAGTATCGTAGGAACCTGTGTTCGTTAAAACAATATTTGCGAGTGCCACCTTTGCACTCTGCGCCGATTGCATGTGGATGCGTTCAAGGGATTTTTCACGGGTGAGGCCGCGCTTGCGCATCAATCTTTCGACCTGGATCTCTTCCGGGGCATTCGACACCCAAATGGAATCGCATACTTTTCGCAGATCGCCTTCGAGTAATTTGATCGCTTCGATCACAACGACTTGCTGGGTTGCCCGTTTTATAAGCATTTCCGCAGCCTGACGCACCAACGGGTGCACAATGGCTTCCAGTTGTTCCATGGCTTCTGTGTCGTTAAAGACAAGGTTGCCAAGTTTTGCGCGATCTATTTCGCCGTCTTTGCCAACCAGCCACTTGCCAAATTTATCAATGACCTGCTGATAGCCGGGAGCACCCTTGGCGTATGTGCGATGGGTGAGTGCATCTGCATCAATGGTATACGCGCCGAGATGTTCCAACATGCGGCGTACAACACTTTTTCCTGTTGCGATGTTGCCAGTGAGGCCGATCACGAATTTGCCGGGCCAATTGCTCACAGTATGCCTCTTTAACTACGAAATGAAATGTCTCTCTATTTTAATGTCTTTTCTCGAAATGTCCACCTTTATCACTCATATGGTTGACTCTCTTCCTTCATAAGTGTATGATGCAATCACTTCAGGCTGGTCGGGCAGTCGCGGTCCTGCGTTGACGGGATCGAGGAAAGTCCGCACTCCATAAAGCACGACGTCGGAGAGTACCCCGGGGTGGGGAAACCGCCGTGAGGCGTGAACCTACCGGATAAAAGGGCCACAGAAACAAACAGCCCACGCAAGTGGGTGATGGTGAAAAGGTGGTGTAAGAGACCACCGGCGCCCGCCGTAATGCGGGCGGCCAGGTAACCCCCGTCGGGAGCAAGGCCAAGCAGGGGCGATTTCGTCCGTGGACGATGGGAAACTGCTCGTTTCCATATGTGCCTTTCCCTCTTGTGGGAGAGGCCAGCCTCGGGTAGGCTGCATCGAGCGGCGCGGCGACGCACCGCCCAGAGAGATGACTGCACAGGCGGAGCAATCCGCTGGACAGAATGCGGCTTATAGACCAGCCTGAAGTGATTTATGAAGTGGGTTAATAGTTCTTCCCGAAATGACACCAGAATATTTAAATCCATAAGGTCATTATGACTAAAAAATCTTTCTTTTTAAGCACAATAGGTATCTCTGCGCTTCTATTCATTCTATATAATGTGTTTTCTGCTTACTATATTAGCAAACAACAAAATACAAGATTGGCAGAGTTATTGCCAACCCCCGTAGTTTCAACAGATGAAGATACTTTGTTTTACGCATTGATCGGGCAGGAAGTAAATATGAATAATGGAGTTACTATGGGAGTAGTAACATCGATGCAGTCAATGAGTGAACCCCCTCAACCTCTGAATCACTTTACTTATGTAGTCTTTAATAACACTTCTGAGGCCATCAAATTTCCAGATCAAGGTTTTGGATTAGAGATATATACAATAGAGAATAGTGCGTGGAAGTTGTTACAGTTGCAGTACGTTCCAATTGCGTCAGAAAAAGAGTTGCCGCCGAAATTAAAAAGACTTGATTTTGACGCTGAAAATTTTTTGAGTCTTTCGGAAGAAAACCTAAATTCATTACCGTCTCATAATATAAGGTTGTATATTCACGGGGTTGGAGAGAAGACAAATAAACGATACGGTGCTTATTTGGACATTTCCTTGCCATAATAAATTGCGGAGCTGAACCTGGTGAAAGATGCCCAATACTAGAGATAGATATAGCGAACAACAAGAAAAGAAAAATCGTTTTGAGAATTTAGTGCCAAATCCAGATTATCCAATAAAGCCAGGTGGGCGTAGAGATTAGGAGAATAAAGAATGCAACCAACTAGATATAAGAAATTTTTATATATTGTTATGTTAATACTATGTATTGTTTTTGGGGCTTACACTGCAAACCTTGTCT
>JAVBXV010000375.1 GCA_030824405.1 Anaerolineales bacterium
ACCCTTCGGTCGCGAAGAACGCTCCCTCAGGGTGACACGGTATTTTTGAGACGGCTTCTAATAATTCCCTGTGAACTTTGACGATATAATGCCTGCATCGTTTGATTATATAAAAAATGGATGGGCGTATGGATTATGCTATTGAACTTGGCGCGGATGGGAAAATTATTTTTGCCACTGCCCATGGCGAATGGGACGCTGCAATTGATAATGCCATGATCCGTCAGATCATGGAGATGGTGACTTCAACGGGGGTATCAAAAGTATTTCTGGATATGCGTGAACTTCATTTCGATTTCCCCATTGTGCAGATCTTTGAGCGTGCCAAGGAAGTGCGTCAGGAACGGCGAAAGCATGACAAGGCCAGTACCAAAACCGCCCTTGTTTATTCCCCAATTAGCGAAAAGCGCGAGCAGGATATGGCGTTTTTTGAAACTGCCTCCCGTAACCGCGGCCTGCCTTACGCGATCTTCAAGGATGCAGACGAGGCCATAAAATGGTTACTGGATGATGCCAGATAAGATATGAAGTATCCGTCTTCTTTACCAAAGGGGGTTTGGTAATAATAGTAAAATACATCTACAACCTATGAACCGCCTTTCGAAAATCCTGCTCGCCCTGCTTGCCGCGCTGCTCGTTACACAAGCGGGCTTTTCTTTGCAATGGCCCATCGCGCATGATGAAGCACCGCTTTTTTATGAAGCCTTCTTAATGCGCGCCGAAGGCCGTGTTCCCTATCGTGATATTTTTGATTTTCAAATGCCAGGCAGTTTTGCCGCCTATTATGCGTTGGGCCGTCTCAGCGGTTTCGATGATTTGTGTATTCGCATTCTCGATCTTTCAATTCTCGCTGCATTGCTGCTGATCACTTTTTTTGCCATGCGCCGTTTCGGGAAAACGCCCGCACTCGCCGCCGCGCTTCTTTTTGGGTTGAAATATTTGCAGGGCGGCCCGTCCATGTCTTTGCAGCGCGATTATCTTTTGCTGATCTTCCTCGCACTCGCACTGTGGATCGGAATGCAGGCAGATGACCTGACTCACAAGCGCAGACTCAGCCTCGGCATTCTCTTTGGTTTAGCGACAGTCATCAAACCCCATGCAGCGCTCGGACTGCTCCCGTTCCTGCTCTTTGACATCAGCAGCCTGATCCAACGCCGCAGCATGAATCTGGTCAACGCCGCCATGCATAGCCTTGTCCCTGCTTCGATCGGGTTCGTAATTCCAGTGGGAATCATGATCGCATGGCTTGCCGCCACAAATGCGCTCACTCCCTTTTTAGACATCATTGTTCACTACCTGCCTTTGTATGCACAGATCAACGGTCAAATGGAAGTCACTGTTGGGGTGGGGCGGATGTCCTTTCTGCTGAGTCAGGCTGTTCGTTTAGGTGGAAGCGGATTGTGGTTAATTCCCGCGCTTCTTGGCGTGTATCTTAATCAGAATAAACAAACGTATTTACTGGCAAGTCTCGCGCTGTGTTATGCAATCTACCCCGCCATTTCGGGACAGTTCTTCCCATACCATTACATTCCGTTTGTATATTTCATTGTTTTGCTTGCGGCGCTCACGTTGACATCATCCTCTGCGATGCGTTTTTCTTTTTATGTTTTACTTTTTGTAATTCTTGTCAACGTTCGCCCGTCGCCAACTTTTATTCGCCAAATTGAAGGCAAGCCGATTGCCACGTCCACAGACCGCGCGGGGGAGATCGCGCTGTATTTGGAGAAACATCTCGAAGAGGGCGACACCGTCCAGCCATTGGATTGGACGGGCGGCGCTCTGCTGGCCATGCTGCAAACTCGCGCGCACATTGCCACACCCTACGTCTTTGACTTTTATTTTTATCATCATGTTTCAGACCCGTACATTCAAAGCATCCGCGCAGATTTTATGGCCGAGTTGCAGGAAGCCCGTCCGCGGTTTATTGTGGAAGTCACCGCGATCGACAAGCCATGGGTGACTGGCCCCGACACCTCACGTGAATTCCCTGAATTGAAAAATTTTCTGAACGCGAATTATTCCATTGAGATCCAAAAAAATGATTACGTGATCTACGAAAGAAAATAAATAAATTATGAAGTGGCTCACACGCATCACCTATATTTACCTTGCGCTCCCATTCATTATCTTTTGCATGGGCTGGCTGCGCTTGACGATTGTGCTCCCAATTATTGCGGTTATCCTTTGGGTTCTGTGGCAATATTTCAACAGCGATCAAGAATCTAAAAACGAGTTCCCATCTCGTATTACTGTTTACTTGTTGTTCGCCACAGGTCTTTGGGTATTTCTCTCAGGCGTAGGTGGGTATACTTTTCAAAATTGGGACCATCACTGGCGCAACGTAGTTCTGCGTGATCTTATCAACTATCCCTGGCCTGTAGTGTATGCATCCCCTGAAAGCGGACCGATCAAGATGCTGATCTATTATGTGGGTTACTGGCTGCCTGCGGCATTGGTCGGGAAAATATTCGGCTGGGGCGCTGCGAATTTTGCCCTCTTCTTGTGGACATGGCTTGGCGTTTTGCTAGTCACATTGCAGCTCAGTTTTAAATTGAAAACTTCTGCGCTGAAGACGATCCTTCTTCTCGTCCTCTTCAGCGGCATGGATGCGCTTAGCCCGCTTCTCTTCGCGCAGGAGTATCCAACTCTTTGGCTGCCCATTCAACACCTGGAAATCTGGTCTGGAAATTTACAGTACTCCTCTTTCACCACGCAATTATTTTGGGTGTTCAATCAAGCCGTCCCCGCCTGGTTGTGCATTGCCTTAATTCTGGAGTCAGACAGACAAGAACACAGCACTGCATTCCAAATATCTCAAAAGATTTTTATCTGGTCATTGTGCTTTTTCTTCGCTCCCATCGCTTCGATCGGGCTTTTCCCCTATCTTTTGCTCGAATGGTTCAAGCGTATTGATTTCAAATCACCATTCAAAAACCTGCGCTTTGACGCGCTGCTTGCCAGCGGTATCATCGCCCTCGTTTCGTATCTTTTCTTTTCCTCGAACTCTGCCGCTCAAGAGCGTGGATTTCAATCGGTTGCCATAAAAGATATGCTGGTTTTCTTTCTGCTGGATGGCGGCATTCTCTGGCTTTTGCTTGCGCCGCTCAAATGGCGTGACCCACGCTGGGCGTTGACAGGTTTTCTGCTGCTCGTGCTGCCGTTCATTCAATTTGGCAACGGACGTGATTTCGTCATGCGTGCATCCATTGCGCCGCTGTTTTATTTGCTGCTGATGACAGGCGAAGCGATCTTTCAAAATACAGGTCCCCGTTTTTATCGAATTGCTTTTGCGGCGATCCTTATCGTCGGCGCGTTGACTCCGTTATACGAGATCAACCGCTCAGTCTATAGAAGCGTTGAATATTATTTCATTCTGGATGAAAGCCAGCGCGCCCAGCCTCCCGTTGAGCCTGTCACTCATTTAAATTTGGCGGGTGCTCCTGAAAAAGAACACCTAGGCGCGTTGACCGCCGATGGCATCCCCACCTTGAAATTCATGACCGATGAGCTCTCTAAAAATTTCATTGCCAATGTCAGGCAGTCGTTGTATTATCAGTTTCTATCACCTCGTTAAGGTGTATACCAGAATAGGAAAATGATCATGAATCAATTTACATCTCCTCCCAATCCACAGGCTTTTTATGAACGGGTATGGGAAATCGCCCGCCAGATCCCGCGCGGAAAAGTCGCATCGTATGGGCAGATCGCAAAAATGCTCCCGCCGCCTGATGGCGTGGAAATTGAAACCTACGTCTCGTTCGGCCCGCTGTGGGTGGGCGGTGCAATGGCCAAAAGCCCAAATGATGTGCCATGGCAGCGTGTGGTCAACTCAAAAGGCGAGATCAGCGAACGCGATGGCGCGGGCGCACGCAGGCAGTTTTTGCTGCTGCATGACGAGGGCGTGGTATTCAACCCGCGCGGCCGTATTGATATGAAAAAATTTGGCTGGAATGGAAAACTAAAAGATAAAGATGACGAACCGAAACAATCCGAATTGTTTTAGGTAGTTATTTCCCCGCAAGTTCAACGATTAACGTATCTAGAGCCAGGTCCAATGTGATCTGGCTCGTTTTGACTCTCTCATCGATCACCAACAGGCGGCGATAAATACTTTCCAAAGATTCCATGGAGAAGCGGCCCGCCTGCCCCGTTGTTTTTTCTGCAACATACGGGTGCACACCCAACGCCCGCGCCACGTCATCCTTGTTTCCGCGCCCGTCCAAAATTTCACGCGCCTGAATGAGCAAACGGAACTGGCGCACGACCATGCCCCACAACGAAAACGGATCTTCATTTTCAAGCAGGCGATGCAAAAGTCTTTGCGCTGTTTTTGCATTGCCCTGAGACAACGCATCGACAAAGTCAAACACGCTTTGCTGGGATGTGACGATACAAACCGCATCCACATCGGACCCTCGAACTGGTCTTTCCCAATTGACATACGCCAGCAACTTGGCAATTTCCATCCCCGCCTGACGGGTGTCCACGCCGACCATTTCCGCGAGATGTGCGGCGGCGGCGGGTTCGATCTGCCCGCCCTGATTTTTGGTTTCGTTCACGACCCAGCCTGGCATGTCTCTTTGTTTGGGGAGCAGAAAGGCTTGCGTCTTTATTAATGTGGAGTTCTTGGCTGCCCATTTGATCAGCCAATGTTTTTCAATTTCCTTCGGCTCGATCAATTCATGGATGACCAGTTTGACCGTATCTGGCGCATTGCTGATGAATTCTTCAAATTTTTTGCGTGTGGCGGGATTGTTGAATTTCGGAGATGGATTTGAAAGAATGACGAGTCTCTTTGGCGCAAGAAATGGCATGGCGTTGACCGCGTTGTTCAAGTCGTTCTCGGTCATGCTGCGCGCTTCGAGGCGGGCTGTATTCATGCCCGCAGTGGTGGGGTCGCTGAAATCAGCCTCGAAGTCTTTGATCTTGCGGTTGATGGCAAATTCATCGTTGCCGTGAAGGAAGAAGATGTTGGGCATATTTGTTTTTGCAGGGGCGGGGTTCTCCCGCCCAGGGCGAGGAGACCTCGCCCCTACAGTTTACGGTTTTAGTTCGTGATGACTCGATGTACGCCCTTGCGGACGGGGATAATGTCCACGATTTGCAGGCTGCCGAGGTTGGCTTCGGTGGTGATGTATTTTTGAAGCCAGGGCCCGAGCGGGCGACTGAGTTGATAGCCAAGGACGGCGAAGAGCAATGCGATGGGGATGAGCAGCAATCGCCACAGTGTAGACTTTGTTCCTCGAAGCGGGAACCAGGCAAAGGTCCCGGCCAGAAGCGCAGTTGTCGCCATGTTGGTGCCGCAGCCCGGATGAACAGCCAATCCACTTTCGCCGGAGTTTAATCGGGTGTGGGCTTCGGTGACGGCGGTCCAGACATCCTGTGTTTGAAAATCACCGAGCAGGAAAAATCCTGTTGGGTTGGAATGACCTGCCATGCGTTTTGAAAATTTTCTGGAGAGCAAATGAATGGTGGCGTGTTCGAGCGCATGGTTTCTGCGGGTTTCAAGAATTAAGGGGAGATCAAGGATCATGATGTGATTATATACGTTATGCCGTGATGGCATAGACCTGTTCAAGCAGGCTGAGGAATTCGCCGGAGGGCATGGGCTTGAGAATTTGTTTGCGGGTTTCGCGGGTGAGGGTTTGCATGAGCAAATATTGCACGGCGTATTTGCGGAAGAGACGCGAGCCGTCTTCTTCGCCGTAGAATTCGATGCTGCGGGCGAGATGCTTGCGGACGGTTTCCTGCACTTGCGCGGCAGAAACTTGTTCGCGGTCTAACCTTGCAAATATCCACGGGTTGGCGAGTGAGGCGCGTCCGATCATGACCGCGTCGCAATTTGTATGTTGTTTCATGCGCGCAATGTCGGCGACAGTTTTCACGTCGCCGCTGCCAACGACGGGGATCTTCACCAATGATTTCACTTCGGCGATCGCGTCCCAATCGGCGTTGCCAGTGTAACGCTGTTCGCGGGTGCGCCCGTGGACGGCGATAAGCGAGCCGCCTTCTTCTTCCACGACACGCGCGATGAGTTTGTAATTTTTGTTTTTATCCCAACCCATGCGGATCTTGCCAGTGACGGGAACGCGCAGGGCTTTGGTCAGCTTTTTGAATGTGCGCGCAATTCTTAATGGAGAGGGCATCATGCCCACGCCCGCGCCGCGGTCTGCGATACTTTTAGCAGGGCAGCCCATGTTGATGTCGATGATGTCTGGATTCCATTCCTGAACTTTCAATGCGGCTTTGAGAATGAGATCTGGGTCATCGCCATAAATTTGAAATGTGATCGGGCGTTCGACTTCGGTGAAATAAAGTCTCTTGGCGGGTTCTTTCGAACGGCTGAGAATTTTTTCCACTTTGACGAATTCGGTGTAGCTCATGGCTGAACCCAACTCGCGGCAAAGCGAGCGGAAGGGCCAGTCAGAATACCCGTCCATGGGCGCGAGGATGGCGTCACCATAAATTGGCACGTCGCGGACGTAGAAATTGGGGGATTTGGTTTCGTTCATTGATGATGAGTATAACAAAAAATAAGACCCCAAAGGTTTTCAAAACCTTTGGGGTCTGTAGCCTTACGCTGGTTGTTTCTTCAACAACTCCAGATAATGTTTTCTAAACTTGGATACCTTCGGGGCAACCACAGCCTGACAATAAGGCTGGTTTTGATTGCGGACGAAATATTCCTGATGATAGTCCTCGGCGATGTAGAAATTCTTCAACGCTTCCACTTCTGTAACAAGGGGGCTGCTCCAGATATTCTGGGCATTCAACTCGCTGATGAGTTTCTCAGCGGCCTCTTTTTGCTCGGGGGTGTGATAGTAAATTCCAGAGCGGTATTGCGTGCCAACATCCCCGCCCTGACGGTTGAGGCTGGTGGGGTCGTGAATGGCGAAGAAGACATTGAGCACATCACGAAATGAAATTACGGCGGGGTCAAACTTGATCTGCACGACTTCTGCATGACCTGTATTTCCATTGCAGACATCCCGATAGGATGGGTTGGCGGTGTGCCCGTTGGAATAACCTGATTCCACGGACAGTATGCCCTTCATTTCATCGAAAACAGCTTCGAGGCACCAGAAGCATCCCCCAGCCAGTGTAATGGTTTCATGATTAGCATTCATAATAAAATCTCCTTTTTGGTTGCGTTCTATCAAACAAGACGCGCTGTGAAAGTCAAAACTGCTTAAGAAAAGATTATAGATTTTAAAGAAACAGACCGCCTGTTCGGCGGCCTGTTGGATCTTTTATCTCATGCCAGAGATCGTGATCAACCCGCTGATGATCTTGACGTTCATAATTTGCAGCCCGGGAGCCTGACGGTTTATCTCTTCTGCAAGCGTTTGATTTATCCATGTTTCGGCTTGCGAAAGCAAAATACCTGGAAGGACCTGCTGGCCGATCTGTGCTGATTCGATCTCGAAATAGGGGCTTCCGTTGATGTCCACGCTGATCTTGCCTGTGATCAATGTAGAGGTGGAGTTTGTCTCGCCTGCCACCATGCCCCAAATTTGTATTTTGTCATCGCGTAGATAGACTTGAATATTATTTAATGGCAGGTCTGGGCTGTTTTTCATTTCCATGGCCAGCCATGAAGTCACTTGTTGTTCGCTCAAGGTGATCGAGGACAATGTCCCGGGCCGTGGCAGGGAGTTCTCAAGAGTAAGGCGTGCTTCCTCGCCTGCTCCGTCAAAGGCAATGATCTGGTCGCCAGGGCGTTCGGGAGCCCCGTCCATGCCATTTTCTGTGCTGCTGATCGCCATGCCGATCAACGTGTCTACAAGTGGTGCGTATTCTGGATATATGGCGCTGACCTCTGCGCGCGTGTTCGAGGCTATGTCTCCAGAGATCGTTGAGACATACGGTGTGGCGGTGACAGGCATCATCAATTTGGCCACGCCTGATTCGGGATTGTTAAGCGCCACAGCATAGGTGGTGGTGCCAAGTCCCAGCACAATTACTGCGGCAATGATCGTGGTACGCAGGAGGTTTTTGATCGGCTTGGAAACCTCCCAAATGTTTTCGTCCACGATGCCGCGTTTGGGATCGTATGTTTGATTGGGATATTTCAGGCGTACAAGAGATATCTTAACTTCGTTGTTGTTGGGGTTGAGCTTAAGTGCATGTTCGTAACATTCGATCTTGCGCTCTTTTTCTTCCACCACTTTTGCGAGCAAGATCCATGCGGATTCTTCATTTGGGTGCGCGGCTAATAGATCGGCAAGGTATTTCCCTGCCAATACTCGGTTGCCACGCTGAAAATTGTAATCTGCTTGCCTGAGGAGTTCTTGTTTATTCATGTATTTAATTGTAGGGGCGGGGTTTTCCCGCCCCTACAAACTTTTTAGAGACTCGGCTCTGGTAGTTTTTCCTCAGGTGTAGTGAGGGGCTTGACGAGAGATTTTTCGAGGATGATCTCGCCATCATCGTTGACATTTACCACGATGGAGTCGCCGTCGGCGAATTCACCAGAGAGAAGTTTGTCTGAAAGCAGATCTTCCACTTTTTGCTGGATCACACGGCGCAGGGGACGTGCGCCAAAATCTGCGTCGTAGCCTTGCTCGGCGATGGAAGCGAGAGCTTCGACGCTCGCAGTTAACACGAGGTTGTGTTCCTTGAGGCGTTCCGAAACCTTTTCCAGTTCGAGGTTGACGATCTTTTGGATGTCTTCCTTGGTCAGCGAGCGGAAGATGACGACTGAATCCAGACGGTTGATGAACTCAGGGCGGAAGGCGCGCTTAAGCGATTCGCTCAACTTCTTGCGCATTTCTTCGTACGAGAGTTTTTCCTCGGTGGCTTCATCGCGCTTCATGGCGAAGCCGAGAGAGGATTGCTTCTTGATCACATCTGCGCCGATGTTGGAGGTCATCACCAAAATGGCGTTGCGGAAGTCAACCTTGCGGCCCTTCGCATCACTCAGGTGACCTTCTTCCATGATCTGCAGCAGCATGTTGTGAACTTCAGGATGAGCTTTTTCGATCTCATCGAAGACAACGATCGAGTACGGTCTGCGGCGCAGGGCTTCGGTGAGCTGACCTGCATCTTCGTAGCCTACATATCCAGGAGGCGCACCCACCAAACGGGCGGCGGTGTGGCGTTCCATGAATTCAGACATGTCTAATTGAATGGCGGCATCTTCACTGCCAAACATAAATTTCGCGAGGGTCTTGGTCAATTGGGTCTTGCCTACGCCTGTGGGTCCAAGGAACATAAATGAACCAATCGGGCGCTTGGGGTCTTTCAACCCTGCCCGCGCGCGGCGGACTGCACGAGAGATAGCAACGATCGCATCTTCCTGGCCGATGATGGAGCCGCGTAATTCATCTTCCATTTTGAGCAGGCGCTGTGATTCGGCTTCAGCCAATTGCATCAACGGCACGCCTGTCCACATGGAGACAACTTCGGCGATATCTTCGGCAGAAACAACGGGGCTGGTGGCGCGGTCCCAACCAGTGCGCAGACGTTCGATCTGCTGGTTGAGGTCGATCTCGCGCTCTTCCCATTCTTTCACGTCTTCGTTGTTGCCTTCTTCCTGTGCGAGCGTGCGGTTCTGGCGCGCGGCGCGTAACTGGCCAAAGAGATCCTTGGCGTATTTCGCGGCGGGGCTTTTGTACATGCGCACACGGGATGATGATTCATCGATCAGGTCGATGGCTTTGTCAGGTAAAAATCTTTCGGTCACGTAGCGCGAAGATAAATGCGCAGCGGCTTCGAGTGCTTCGTCAGAGATCACCAGGTGGTGATGTTCTTCGTAGGCGCCGCGAATACCCTTGAGGATCTGGATCGTCTCGTCTTCAGAGGGTTCGTCCACCTGCACAGGTTGGAAGCGGCGTTCGAGCGCGGCATCCGATTCGATGTGCTTGCGATATTCGTCCAATGTGGTGGCGCCGATGACCTGGAGTTCACCACGGGATAACGCGGGCTTGAGGATATTTGCAGCATCGACGGAAGAACCTGCGGCTCCTGCCCCGACCAGCATATGGACCTCATCAATGAACAGGATCGCCCCTGATGTTTTTAACTCATCAATAATGCGTTTGAGTCTTTCCTCGAACTGGCCACGATACATGGTGCCAGCGACGAGAGAACCCACATCCAGTTGCAGCACGCGCTTATTCATCAGCGGAGCAGGGACATCGCCTTCGACGATGCGTTGGGCGAGACCTTCAACGATGGCAGTCTTGCCGACGCCAGGTTCACCGATCAACGCGGGGTTGTTTTTTGTGCGGCGTGCCAAAATTTGAATGACACGTTCGATCTCCATCTGGCGGCCAATGACGGGGTCAAGTTTCTTTTCTTCAGCCTTGGAGGTGAGATCGGTGGCGAGTTGGTCCACCAGGGGGGTTTTGGGGTTGGCTCCAGCAGCGCCAGCTTTTGCAGGTTGTGGGCCAGCAGGCGTCGCGGGAGATGAAGCGGATTCATTCAACACGCGGCGTGTCTGGCGGCGGATCTGGTCGGCTGTGACGCCGAGTCTGCGCAGGGCTTCCATCGCTGTGGATTCGATGCGGACGAGTCCCAATAAAATGTGTTCGGTTCCAATGTAATGATGGCCGAGGCGACGGGCTTCGTCGACGGCGTATTCGAGTACTTGTTGAGTTTCTGCGGCGAGTTCGATGCGAGTGGGGTCGAATTCGATCGAGGCGCTGGAGACGCGTGCAACGACTTCGCGCACACGTTCGGAGGTCATGCCGAGTTCGCGTAAAACGCGCCCGGCGACGCCACCTTCTTCATCCATTAATCCGAGAAGGAGGTGTTCAGTTCCAATATTGTTTTGGCGAGCGCGTTCGGCCTCTTGATGGGCGAGGCTGAGAACACGCCTTGCACGCTGTGTAAATCTTTCCATACCAGCCATAATTTTTCTCCTAATTCCTTCCAGGGATTCTACCAAAAAGCGGGGCAACTCCGTGTAGGAAAAAGGTTAGAGTTTCCTTACGGGATCTGGGGAAGTGCCAGTTTTCATGGATTAAGGTTCAGGTTTTGGGCGTTTTTTGAAGCCTGAAACCTCGCACCTAACACCTTATCGGTTGTCCCCATCGCCTTGTATCTTACCGCGTGCCTGCCTATCCAAAAGTTTAGTTATGTTGGCTTCTGCGATCTCGTCGAGGGACAGTTCTAATTCGGTGGCGACCTGCGCGAGATACCAGAGTACATCACCGAGTTCGGCCTTGAGGGCCTCGCGGGTTTCGGCGCTGATCTGGCCGTCTTTATCGCGGAATACTTTTTTGACCTTGCCTGCCACTTCGCCCGCCTCGTTGACGAGACCCAGTGTGGGGTAAATAACTGCGTGCCCGATGGCGGGATATTTTGCAGTGGCGCGTGATTTTGTTTGGTAGTCGTTGAAGTTCATTTTTTATTTTGTCGCTTTCTCAAACCAGATGATTTTGTGGCTTATATAAAACCCAACAGCGTGTGCTGTTTTTTGCATGGCTATATTATCACTGCTTGTGCCGAGTTTTGCTGTTTTTATGCCGCGCTCTTTTAGCAGGCGTAATCCTGTGTTTAATAATGCCTGTGCAAGACCAAGTTTTTGGTAGCGTGGATGTGTGGCTATTGGGTCGGTCTGGCCTTCCAATTTGCCAGTGACCTCATTTTGTTCATTGCTGATGGAGCACATGCAGTACGCGGCAAATGTTCCATCAGGCGCGACGGCAACCAGATCAAGATCAGGGTCATAGTCAGGGACGCGCATCCATGTTTGGCGTACCTCGGTGGTGACATAGTCTGTGCCGAATGCGGCACGGTGGAGTTCGGCGAGCGCTTGCGCCTCTTCCTCGCCTTTTATCGAGCGGATCGTAAACCCTGTGGGTAAAGCAGGCGCAGGGATGGGTTGACCCAGATCGCGGCGCATGGAGATGGTTTCAGTGGGGGTTTTGGTGAAGCCGTGGCTTTCAAGAAATTCAACTCTGGCTGTGTCACTTGCACGGCAGTTTGTGTCGAGCGTTTCCGCATCGTTGTGGACGTGGTTTAATCCCCATTCAACAATTTCATTACCAAGCAGGTCAAGTTGATCTGGCTGGCAATCAAAAAGCAAATTGTTATATTCGTCTACAAGCGCATAGGCTGTTAGTTGATCGCCGTCGAACCAGAGATTTGTGTTGGCCTGCACAGTAATGGACTGCATTAATTCCTGCAGGTTTACACTGTTTGGATAATCGGCCAATTGCTCAACGGGGCGGGCAATATTTAATAATTCGATTATGGACAATAGATCTTGTGCGGTGGAATAGATGCGCGAGGTTTTCATTTTGTTTGATGACTGTTGCATATATTCGTTGAAGAATCTATTCGAATGCCTTCGCCAGCTTTTTCCACCACGCATCCTTCTCGTTCGGAACAAAGGGCGTGTACAGCGTCAACCTGTCTGCGATGCCTGCGTAGCGTTTCTTCAGATCTTCGGCCAGATTTTCCTGCGTGGTCATCAGACAGAATTCATTTAGCATTTCATCTGTGATGAGCATGGGCATCTCGGCCCATTCGCTTTTGGCGGCGAAACCTGATAATTTCTCTGCGACCTCGCCCCAGCCGTGCAGATCCATCACGGATTTGTAGGAGGGCGTGCTGGCGTAAAATGCGATCTGCATGCGCGCGAAGCCCACTTCTTCGGGAGAGGTGGCTACAAAGGGAGTCATTGATACCGTGATATCTTTTCTGCTTCTTCCGTTCTTTTGCAGGCCTTCTTCGATGGCGGGCAAAATGACTTCATTCATATAGCGCGGACTATTAAACGGGTGCGCGTGGAATCCCTCGCATAATTCACCCGCCAGTTTGGCAAGGCCCGTATTCACGCCCGCGATATAAATTGGAATATTTGGATTCTCGATCGCGCCCGGATTAAAGAACGGCGACATCAATGTGATCTTGTAATTCTCGCCGCGGAAATTCAACTTCGTGCCGTTCTGCCACGTATCCCAAAACGCGCGGATGACCTGAATTTGTTCGCGCAGTTTCCCCGTTACAGACTCGGGCCACGGCACGCCGAAGCGCCGCTCAACATGCGCTTTGACCTGTGTGCCCAATCCTAAAATGAATCTGCCGTTGGACTGTGCTGCAAGGTCCCAGGCGGTGTAGGCGAGGTTGGCGGGAGACCGTGAAAAGGACACGGCAATGGCAGTTCCCATTTCCATTTTCGAGGTGTGTTCGGCCATCAATGTGCATGGCAAAAATGGATCGTGCTGGGTTTCCTGAGTCCACAACGCGGCGAAGCCAATCTCTTCGGCGGCCTTCGCAATCGCAGGGATATCCTTTAATTGAACGGGGGGAAGTGCGGCATCTAGTTTCATAAAGCAAGTATACAGGCAAGAGAGAGACAAGTAAACAAGAGAATGGAGAATCCCATCTCAATTGATCTCACGCAGAATATAAAATAAAAAAAGCTCCGTGTACACGGAGCTTTCACTTTCAATCTTTAATTTTTTTGCTCTTCATTCAAACTGTCCACAAAGCCGTACAACTCGCGGCTTTCCTGCAGCCACACATTGGGGACGGTGGTGCGCTTGAGATAGCGGACGAGTCCATCCTTGTCCACGATCAGCGAGGCTGTCCGTTGGAAGAGCAGAAAATATTTTTCCAATTCGTACAGATGATAGATCTCGCGGTCTGGGTCGCAGAGAATCGGGAAAGGCAGGTGGATGCCTTCTGCATATTCTTTGGCTTTGTTCACATCTTCGCCCAGGATCACCACGATCTCTGCGCCTGCTTCGAGGAACTGGCCGTACATTCTGCCAAGCTGGGTCACATGTGTGCGGCATTGCGGGCAGCTGGTCTCGCGGATGAAGAACACGATCACGTTCTTTTTACCGCGGAAATCCGTCAGCGAAACTTCCTGCCCATTGGTGGCAAGCAGTTTGAAGTCTGGTGCGAGCGAGCCGATCTTTGCTTCAATTGAGTCGTTGGTCATTTTCAAATCCTATATGTTGATTGATATGAAGATAACTTCAATCTTAAAATCATTACGTTAGCGTTTGATTAATTTTCCAGCAGATATGCAATGATCCAATTTGTTGTGGCGTTCAAGCCATCCATGTGGGCGCGTTCGTAATTGTGCGAAGCGTCGATGCCAGGGCCGATCAATGAGAGCGCCACGTCACCGCCTGCGCGCCAGAAGGCCTCGCCGTCTGAACCATAAAATGGATACACATCCGTTTTATATGCGATGTTGTGTTTCTCGGCGAGCGCGCGCATTTTTTTATTCAAGCCTTCATGATACACGCCGCTGCTATCCTTGATGCATAAGGTCGCGTGAAATTCATCCGACTCCTGCCCGCGCCCAACGACCGCCATGTCCACGGTAATTAATTCGACAACGTCTGCAGGGATGCCCGCCGCCGCGCCATGACCAACTTCTTCATAATTGGATATGTGGAAGTACACGCTTCGCGCTGGGCTCAAGCCTGCATCTGCCAATGACTTGATCGCCGCTACAAGATTTGCCACACACGCCTTGTCGTCGAGGAAGCGCGAGCGGATGAAGCCATTCGTCATTTCCACGCGCGGATCGAATGCCACGCAATCGCCAATATTGATCCCAAGCTGACGGGTCTCTGCGGCAGAAGTGACTCGCGCATCAATGCGTACTTCCATGTGCTCATCATTGCGCGGAGTCTCTGAACCTGCCGCACCAAAAACATGCCCTGACGCATTGTCGATCAACACCGAGCCGCGAATTTTTTCGCCGCTGGCAGTAAAGATCCACACGCCTTCGGTTTCCACAGACGGCCATTGCACTCCCCCTATAATACTAAGTTTAAGTCGACCATTCAATTTGATCTCTTTTACCACAGCGCCTAATGTATCCACATGAGCTGTTATTGCGATAGGAGGTAATTTACCTGCCACCTCCCATTTTGCAAGTAGAGCACCTTTGCGTGTGCGACTTAATTGTAGCTGCGTGTATTTGGAGAGTTCTTTTTCTACGAAATCAATTGCATTAGTAGTAAAACCCGTGGGCGAAGGGATATTAAGGAGTTCTATTAAAAATCTTGTATAGTAATCAGTGTCAATATTTGGAATTGTTTTCATCGTTTTATTTCTCTACAGCGTTGAAGTGTTTGTCCCATGTACCAACTGATCTTACTGTTTCCCCTCCAAAACCTCTTTTAAATCCATATACACCCCATAAACCATCGCTCCTAACTTGAAATCCTTTTTCTAATACATCAAAAGGCTGGTCAGGTATTCCCCATAAATCATAAAAATCACAACCGTGTCTTCTTGCCCATATCATAGCCTCCCACTGTAATCCGTATGAAGCCATCATATTTCGCTTTAAATTTCCCGAAGCACCATAAAGATAATATGACATCTTACCAACCGAAAAGACCATAATGCCAGCCAAGATATCTTTTTCATGTTTGGCCATTAGTAAATCTACATAACCCCCATCCTTAAATAGCTTGTATGCAAGTTTGTAATACTCATGATCTCTACCATGAAACTCTTTGCGATCAGCTGTAGTATCCATTAATTCGCAGAAAACATTTAAATCTTCTTCTGTTCCATTATAAATTTCAACATTGTTTTTTTGACATAATTTGATCTTTCTGCGAGTGCCCTGATTCATGCGAGCTAATAAATCTTCTTCTGTGCCAGATAAATTTATTAATATTGTGTTTGGAGGTTGAATTGTAGTTTTACTAATTTTATATCCGAATTGAGAAAAGTCGGGATTGTCGTTGTTTATAAAAATCCCTGGCTCCCATCGAATGAACGAGCATTTCGTTGAATAATAGTTTTCTATATCATTAAGGAATGAACCCCAATGTTCGTATTGCCGCGGTATGGGGCCCATAGGTATATATGCCATATATTCTTTATTAATCGTTTGTTCTAATATTTGAGCGCCAATAACGATATTCTTGTTTTCATCAACTAGACCAAGTCTGTTCACTTTCCATCCAAATTCTGCTTTTAGGTCGCCAAATGCAGATAATTGAAGTATATGATTGTGTTTTTCTTTTGATACAAATAAATCCCACTCGTCCTTATTAAGATGCGTCAAGTTTGGCATAAGAATTTTCTCTCCTAGAGAATTCCTTCGAATTCGCCGATCTTCTGCTTCCATTCATCAGGGACAGAGATGGGTTTCAAGCCTTCGTAATCAAAAGTGACCAGCACCACAGTTCCTGAAGCCATCACTCTGCCTGTGTCTGCATCCATTACACATTGTTCCATGGTCATTGATTTGTTGCCGATCTTCGATGTGCGCACGCCTACTTTGATGTTATCTCCATAATGGGTGGTCGAATGATAGGTGATGTGGATGTCTGCAATGATGACGCCCACTTCCATAAAGGACTGGTCTCTATTGAACAAGCCCAGTTGAATAAGATAGTAAACGCGCGCCTGCTCAAAGTAGGTCAGGTATTTTGCGTTGTTGACGTGTCCCTGCGGGTCGAGATCCCCATAGCGGACTTCAGTTGGGTGGAAGAATTTGTAATCGTTCATTGCGCGATTATAGAGCAGATGGGCAAAAGTGTGGCAGAATCTAGCAATATTTTTCAACCGTGCCTCAACGGTGAGATTTGTTCCAAAAAGGATGATCATGCAATTAAAAGATAAAGTTGTTTTAATCACAGGTGCAGGCAAAGGCGCGGGGCGTTTACTGGCGGAGGCATTTGCCGAACAGGGCGCGCGCGTGGCGGTCAATGATATTTCGCCGAACAATGTAGAAGAAGTGGCGGCGGGTATCGTCTCGCGCGGCGGAGTTGCCAAAGCCTATGTGGAAGATGTTGCCAAGAAGGTGGCGGTGCAGGCTTTGGTCAATGAC
>JAVBXV010000105.1 GCA_030824405.1 Anaerolineales bacterium
AGTCCGCGGCGCAGACGATGGCGGCGGAAGTGAACTGTCCAATGGCAATGTGATCGGGATGGCCGTAGTTACCATCAGGAGGAAACGTGACCACAACCTGCGGCTTTATCTTGCGGATGTGTGTGACGATCTTATCAATCGCTTCACTGTGATTGGCTTGATCCACATCCCCATCAATGTAATCGAGGAAGTAGAGTCCACGCATACCGAGTTCTTTGACGGCGTTCTCCAACTCCACAGTGCGGAGTTGGCCGAGTCTCTCCAGGCCTGGGTTCTGCTCTTCGGGGCCGAACCAGCCGCGCTCGCCGCGTGAAGCGCAGATGAGGTGTGTGTCCACTCCCTGAGCGGAATACTTTGCCAGCGTAGCGCCCATGCCCATTGATTCGTCATCGGGGTGTGCAAAAACAGCAAGTAGTTTTAAGGGTTGCATATCATTTCCTTGTTAACGCAAAAATCCAGAAGCATTAACTTCTGGATTTTTATTTTATCGTTCTGAAACTTTTTTGAGGGTTTCGACGGTGATGTTGTAGGCTTTGGCAAAGCCCGCCACGTATCTTCCGCCTTTGGGCCTGATACGCCAAAAATTGAAATCGGCCAGGCTGAACAATTGCTCCGCCTCGGGGAAGCGTGCGAGATACAACTCTTTAAGCGGAGTGTAGCCAGGGGCGCCGTTCTCCAGCATTTCAGCCGAGCCGCGAATGGACACGCGCGCAAGCGTTTGCGGGTCTGGGCGGCCATCGTCTGTTTCGGTGATGAGCAGGCTGACGCTTTTATTCTTTTGCATATCCACGGTGTGCTGTGCAAGGCGGCTGACGTGAATATAGAACAATGAAAAATCTTCGATGGGTACAAATGCAACCATTGAAGAAAGCGGGTCAGTGTCACGCACTGTGCCTAATGCGGCGATGCGTGTGTTACGAATAATATGAGCAAGGAGTTTTTCTGATTGAGCGTCCATTATTAATTTCATTCCCCTATCGGAGGATTGTCGAGTCGCATACCGTGGCCGCGCACGGTGTCGATATATTGATGAGTTGGGTCAAGCGAGGCGAGCCTGTCACGCAAACGGCGGATGAGCGCGTCCAATGCCTGATCGGATACGCCTGCCATTTGTTCCTCGCCCCAAACAATGGTGACAAGGTCTGCGCGGCTGATGACCTGTCCATTATTTTCGTAGAGTTTCCACAACAATTTGAATTGCTGCGCCGAAAGCGGCGGGTTGACCTGTTGTTGATTAACCCACACACGGCGTGATTTCTGATCCATCATCAGGCGGCCGTTTCTGGTGATGCCTTCTGCAAGTGGCATGGTCGCATCTGAAGTTAAAAAGAGGAACTGCTGTGCAAGTGCTATACCGAGCAAATCACCATCCTGCAGCATAACGGGGCCAGCTACTTCTGTCCCGTTGTGGTTTGTGCCATTTTTACTGCCAAGGTCTTCCACCAGCACACCCTCAGGGGTGGGTGTAACGCGCGCATGAAAGCGAGAAACCTGACGGTCTTGAATGATCACCTCACAAGTGGGGTCACGCCCCAGCATGAGAGTATGGCTTAAAGCCCAGCGCTGTCCTTTGAGTGGGCCGTCTTGAGCTACAAGAATTGGATATTCTTCTTCATGATCCATGATCGCCTCAAAAAAATATTGTAAAACAATTTAACAGTCTCTGGTTTTTCAGATCATATCCCAAAAACACTGTTGGAAACATCAAACTGACATGGTCATACAGTATTCCATAACAACAAAGACGTTTATAATATAGCAGAAAAATGAATTTCTGTGCATAACTGTATCAAAATATTTAGAACATTATATCCAAAGTGATCATACGCCGAAAAACATCACTTTACCAACAGCACACCAAACTCATTTTTTACAGCGTAATTCCACACTTTATTTTCCGCGCCAGCCAATAGCAGGTGTGATTTTAAGTTGGGTACGCATTTATCAAGGAGAAGAATTGCCCCAGCCATTACAAAATGGAGAGATCCTGCGCGACCGCTACAAGATCCGCGAACGGATCGGACAAGGCGGCACAGGCAGTATCTACCTAGCAGACGACACCCGTCTGGATGGTAGATTGTGTGCGCTTAAAGAGGTCGAATATGATCGCTTCCTTCCCGAGGATGTACTAGACCAGGCCCGCGAACAATTTTTTCGCGAGGCTTCTGTTCTTGCGCGCCTCGATCATCCCAACCTGCCTAAAGTGTCTGATTTCTTCGCTTATGAACTGCGTGATTATCTTGTCATGGATTACGTCCCTGGCAAAGACTTGCGCGAACGCATGCTCGAAGCAAAACGCAACAAGGTTTTTCTCTCCGAGAATGAAATTCTACGCTGGGCAGTACAACTCGCGGACGCGCTTAATTATCTGCATCATCAAACTCCACCCATCATCCACCGCGATATAAAACCAAGCAATCTCAAACTTACTCCCAGCGGACTGCTCAAACTTGTGGATTTTGGCCTCGTTAAGATCATGGCTCCCGATGAAGTAACGATCACGATCATTCAGGGTCAGGGCACCGCGCTGTATACTCCACTGGAACAATACGGCGGCGATGATGCACATACGGATACGCGTGCCGATATCTTTTCCTTTGGCGCCACGCTGTATCACCTGCTGACAAACGAATCCCCTTCCGAGGCAAGGAAACGCTTCCTCGACACCCGCAGCCTGACTCCGCCGCGAGAGATCAATCCTGACATCAGCCCGCGTGTCGAAAAAGCGGTTTTGTGGGCCATGTCTCTGCATCCCGATCATCGTCCCAAAAATGTGATCGAGTTTCGGGATGCCCTGTTTGGTAAACAGGAAATTCCAGACCGCTCCTCCATCAGCGGAGCAAGTTTTGACATCCCAAATTTTTCAGTTTTTACCAGAGAACAAATCGCGATCTACGCCGCGGCGGGATTATTCTTAACAGGGTTGATCGCCACATTGGCGAGATAAGTATTGAAGAATCAAAAGAGACTGGAGCGCGCTCCAGTCTCTTTTTTATTAAAGTAGAACGCCAATATTTTACTACCCAGTGACCAGTGCGGCTTTTTCGATCATCCTGCAGAACGAGCACAGATCATCGGTTGAAGTGGGCTGTCCACACTTGGGGCATGGATGCAAATGCGCCGCTTCCACATTTTTCTCGATGAACAACTCCCCGCTTTTGCGTGCTTCCAGAAAGCGCAGATAAAAAGTTAATTTTGCGCCTGGGCGGGTGGTTTCCATTTGATTGAGCAATTCCTTGTAATAAATGGATTGTGACCCTTCTGCAAACGGACATTCTTCATAGATATATTCAATACCGCTTGCAATGGCATAGGCTGTCATTTCACGTTCGTAGAACCTGCACAAAGGTTTAACCTTGCGCGCAAGACCTTCTGCGGAAGGCAGCACAGGTCCCTGCCGCAAGAGACGTTCACTATCCCACACTAATGTATTGCCAAATAACACGGCCGCTTCGTCGTCAAGATTATGGCCTGTCGCAAGCACATCATACCCAAGGTCCCGCGCGATGCGGTTCATTTCATGGCGTTTGGCAAGTCCGCACACGGCGCAGGGCTTGCCTTGTCCACGGTGAGAGATCATCGAGAGGACAGGGATCGATTGGCCGTATTCTTTTTCAATGTCCACGACATGCAGTTTGAGGTTTCTCTCGCTAGCGAATTTTTCCGTAAGCCGCTGAGACTCGTGTGAGTAGTCAATGCCGCCGTCAATACCGAGGCCCAAATACAAACCATCAGCTTGATAACCAAGGTTCACAAGAATATCCCACAACGAAAGCGAATCCTTGCCGCCAGAAACTGCCACAAGAATTTTCTCGTTACGTGAGAACATTTCATATTTTTTAATAAAACGTTCCGTCTGCTCGGGAACCCACTCGAGATAATGTTCCTTGCAAAGCGCCAAACGATGCTGACGCATATTGACGGAAGCCTTATTGCCGCATTTTTTACATTTCATAATTTCAACCTGTAAATTTATCCGCCAGAGATCACAGCGACCAATTTGATCTTATCGCCGTCTTTCAATATCTCATCCTCGGTGATCATCTCCCCGTCCCGTATCGCGATCACAGATTCAGGCACAATATTACTTTTCTTAAGTGCATCGAGCAGGGACATGCCCGGGCGAACCTCATATTCCTTGTCACGCAAGATCAATATTGCACTCATTATTTCTCCTTGGCGCGTCATTCTACCATAGGCAAACAGTTATAATATCTGCATGCGTATCGGAATGATGGTTGACAGTTACAAGCCGTACATCAGCGGCATTACAAATTTTGTCGAGCTCAACAAAAAGTATCTCGAACTTGCGGGGCATGATGTTTTTGTATTTACCTTTGGCGATCTGAGCTACAAGGATGGTGAAGCACGTGTCATGCGCAGCCCAGGCCTGCCGCTGGCAGATACAGGCTTCTATTTATCCATGCGCTATTCACGGCAGGCAAAACATCTCCTGCAAACCATGGATGTGGTCCACGTGCATCATCCGTTTTTAAGCGGAAGGCTTGCGCTTCGTTATTGCAGACCCTTAAGAATTCCGATCGTCTTTACAAACCACACCCGCTACGATCTGTACGCGCAAGCCTACTTCCCGATCGTGCCCGATGAAATGAGTCAGGGGTTGCTGCAAGCCTACATGCCCACCTTCTGCGAAGCCGTAGACCTTGTCATCGCTCCTTCAAATGGCATGGAAAAAGTCCTGCGTGAATTAAAAGTGGAAAGCCCCATCGAAGTGGTTCCAAACGGCGTGGATCTCAAACGCTTCTTCACAGCCACTCCCCTTGCGCGCGCCGATTTCGGCTACAAAGATGATGATATCCTGCTGGTATATGCGGGCCGCCTCGCACTTGAAAAAAACCTTCCCTTCCTCCTTAGATCCTTTGCAGGTGTTGCACAAGCCATCCCCAACACCCATCTGATCCTCATCGGAAGCGGTGTACAACAATATGATGAAGAACTCAAAACCCTGATCGAAGAACTCAACCTGACAAGCCGCGTCCACATGACGGGCAGGATCCCCTACGACAAACTGCCTGCCTACCTCGCCATGTGCAACATCTTCGTCACCGCCTCTGTCACCGAAGTCCACCCGCTCTCCGTCATCGAAGCCATGGGCGCGGGTCTGCCCACCATGGGCATTCACTCGGTTGGTGTTGGGGATACTGTAGTAGACGGCGTCACAGGCTTTCTTGCGACTCATGACCTGCCCACATTCACAGCGAAATTAACCCGCCTCTGTCTTGACCTGAACCTGCGTGCCCAAATGGGCGACTCAGCACGAAAGGCATCCAGCACCTACGCCATCGAACGCACCACGCAAGCCATGCTCAAACATTACCAAAAATTGGTGGACGACTCTCATCCACGCAAGCGATGGTCTGTTCGTATGCGCGGCCTCATTGAACGATTCCTTTCATGACAAAACATAATCAAAAAGTGGGTGCCTGGGGCGAGCAAACTGCCGCAGAGTATCTCACCCAACGTGGACATGAGATCATCGCCCGCAACATTCGCACACCCTATGGTGAGATCGACATCATCGCCAGACAAGGCGATGTCACTATTTTTGTAGAAGTGAAAACACTGACAGCCAGCAAGAACTTCTTTCCTGAACACAACATTACCCCGCGCAAACGTGAACACATGCTCGCCTGCGCTCAGCACTACTCTGCTGAAAACGAGATCGACCACTGGCAAATCGATGTCATTGCAATTGAAGGCAAGGCGGGTACCGAGCCTATCATTACTTATTTCGAGAATGCCATCACCTGATATCTTCCCAAAAAATGAATTCAACCAAGCCCCCTCTCATCCTGATCGTTGGACCCACCGCTGTTGGCAAAACAGAACTAGCCCTGCGCCTCGCTGAACATTTAAACGGCGAGATCATCTCCGCTGATTCGCGTCTCTTCTACCGCGGCATGGATATTGGTACAGCCAAACCATCTCCCGCAGAAATGGCGCGCGTGCCGCATCACTTAATTGACATCGTCAACTCAGATGAAACTTTGAGTTTGGCCGTGTTTCAACAAAAGGCGCAAGGCATCATCGCAGATATTCATACGCGCAACAGGCTCCCCTTTCTGGTGGGCGGCACAGGACAATACATCCGCGCGGTGACGGAGGGCTGGACCCCGCCTGAGGTTGTGCCAGATGAAAAGTTGCGCAATATACTGGAAAAGATGAAGGAAGAACGAGGCCTCCAGTGGCTACACGACAAACTGACGACTCTTGACCCTGAAGCCGCCCAAAATATGGATGCGCGAAATTTCAGAAGAACCATCCGCGCTTTGGAGGTCATTTTTACAACGGGCAGGAAATTCTCCGCACAGCGCGGGCAGGGTGATTCACCCTATCATTTAATTTCGATCGGGCTCACCCGTCCACGAGTGGAGTTGTATCAACGCGTGGATGAACGCATTGAACTGATGTTCGCAAATGGCTTCATGGATGAAGTGCGTGGTCTACTTTCTCAGGGATATTCGTCCGATCTGCCAAGCATGTCTGCAATCGGGTATCGCGAATGTGTCAGAGTGGCAAAAGGCGAATTGACCATTGAGCAGGCTAAAGCGGAGATGAAGCGCATCACGCGCGTCTTCGTAAGACGGCAGGGCAATTGGTTCAAGGAGTCTGATCCGCAAATCAAGTGGTTCAATCCCAGCAAACCAAATACGCTTGATGAGATCGAGACCTACATTCAGAACACGTTGAATTTTCAAAATTGATTTTTTATGTTTTCAAGTTATACTAATGAAAATTGATCTTCACTTATCCAAAGGAGGAAGACGTATGAGCAGCAAGCCCTGGTTGGCACATTACGACAAAGGTGTTCCGCAAACAATTGAATATCCTAAAGCGCCAATATCTCACTTTCTAGAGGAAGCCGCGCGCAAATATCCTGACCACGCCTGTACAATTTTCAAGGGCGCGGTCATTTCATATCGCGAGATGAACGAAAAGACGAATCAGATGGCCGCCGCATTGGTGGAAATGGGGATCAAAAAAGGCGACCGGGTGGGGATCTTCATGCCAAATACGCCGCAATTTGTGATCGCGTACTTTGGTATCTTGAAAGCAGGCGGAGTAGTTGTGGCGATCAACCCCACCTACCCTGTGGATGAAATTCTTATTCCTGTGAATGATGCCAACATCGAAGTGATGTTCACACTGAGCCGCTATTACGGCAAGATGAAGGAAGTAAGAACCAGATCAAAACTTAAGAAAATCATTGTCACCAATATCAAAGAGACACTGCCTCCGATCACCAGACTTCTTTTTACTCTTGTCAAAGAAAAGAAAGAAGGAGATCGCGTAGACTCGCTCGATAATGGCGATCTGTGGATGAAGGATCTGCTTGCCAAGCATGTCAATTCTCCAAAACCGAATATCGATATTGCTCCCGAAGACACGGCGTTGTTCCAATATTCTGGCGGAACGACAGGCGTGCCCAAAGGCGCCGTTGCCATGCACAAGAATATCGTTGCAAACACTTTGCAGATCAAATCATGGATGCCCGCACTCGAACCTGGAAAAGAAGTGGTGTTGATGGGGATTCCGCTATTCCATGTGTACGGCATGGTGGCAGGCATGAATTTTGCAATGGCAAATGGCGCTTCGATGGTGATCGTACCGAATGCGCGTGACCTGAAAGATGTGCTGGATAACATCAGCAAATACAAGACGACGATCTTCCCCGGCGTACCATTGCTTTACAACGGGATCAATAATCACCCTGATGTAAAAGCTGGCAAATACGATCTTTCCTCCATCAAAGCTTGTATCTCCGGGTCTGCTGCGCTCATGCGCGAGACCAAGGATCAATTTGAAAAACTGACGGGCGGCAAGGTCTTTGAAGGCTATGGTTTATCTGAAGCGCCAACAGCCACCCACTGCAATCCGCTTGAAGGCGAAAATAAGACAGGTTCTGTCGGCATGCCTTTGCCAGATGTGGAAGTAAAACTGATCAGTCTTGATGACGGCGAAACAGAACTCGCCCAGGGCGAGATCGGCGAAGTGGTTATTCACGGTCCACAGGTGATGAAGGGCTATCACAACATGCCCACTGAAACAGCCAACTCCCTGCGTCAATTGAAAGACGGCAAGACCTGGCTCTTCACAGGCGACATCGCCCGCATGGACGAGGATGGGTATTTCTACATCGTTGACCGCAAGAAGGAACTCATCAAGCCTGGTGGTTTCCAGGTGTGGCCGCGCGAAGTGGAAGAAGCCATCTCCGCACACCCGAAAGTTTTGGAAGTGGGCGTGGGCGGTATTCCAGACCCACAACGCGGCGAGACGGTCAAAGCGTGGATCGTGGTCAAGCCTGGCGAGACTTTGACAGAAGCGGAACTCAAGGCTTTCTGCAAAGAACATCTTGCTCCCTACAAAGTGCCCACCCACTACGAATTCAGAAGCGAACTGCCAAAGACAACCGTCGGCAAGATCTTGCGCCGTGAGTTGGTAAGACAGCATAAAGAAACAAGCAACTAGCAAGTAGTAAAAAAGAGCCTCCGCAAATGCGGAGGCTCTTTTTATTGAATATTCTTGTACTGCCAATTACGCGATCTGCGGAGTACCACTCTTCTTTTTGCCTAAAGGCGCTGGGAAGATGACTTCAAATTCATCACGGGTAATCGACTCAACTTCGAGTAATTTGTTGGCAACCAACTCCAACTGTTTGCGGTGCTTCTTGACCAGAGTTTTGGCAAGCTTGTAAGAAGCTTCCACGATCTTGCGAACTTCACGGTCAATTTGCTCGGCAACAGCTTCAGAGTAATCACGCTGTTCGGAGATCTCACGGCCGAGGAAGATCATCTCTTCCTTCTGTCCGTAGACCATGGTGCCCATTTCCACACTCATACCCAAACGTGTGACCATGGCGCGTGCCATGCGGGTTACCTGTTCAATGTCATTCGAGGCGCCAGAGGTGATGTCGTCGAAGATCAATTCTTCGGCGGCGCGCCCGCCAAGAGCCATGGCAAGGGTAGCAAGCATCTTCTTGCGAGACATGAGGATGCGGTCTTCATCGGGGCGGAACCAGGTTACGCCGCCAGCCTGTCCACGACCCACGATGGTCACTTTTTGGACGGGGTCTGCTTCAGCGATGGCATTTGCCACGATGGCATGACCAGCTTCATGGTAGGCAATGATGCGCTTCTCTTCATCAGAGATCAAACGGGATTTACGTTCAGGTCCCATGACAACGCGCTCGATGGCTTCTTCCAATTCAGCCTGACCGATGGATTTCTTATTACGACGCGCTGCAAGAATGGCGCTTTCATTTACAAGGTTCTCAAGGTCGGCACCCACAAAGCCTGGGGTTCCACGGGCAACAGAAGCAAGTTCAACTTCTGGCTCCAATGGCTTGCCTTTAACATGGACTCTGAGGATGGCTTCACGACCCTTCACATCAGGACGATCCAAAGTTACGCGGCGGTCAAAACGGCCTGGGCGCAAAAGTGCAGGATCCAGAATGTCGGGGCGGTTGGTTGCGGCAATGATGATGACATTGGTGTCAGTATCAAAACCGTCCATTTCAACGAGCATTTGGTTCAAGGTCTGTTCGCGTTCATCATGTGAACCGCCCAGCCCTGCGCCACGCTGACGGCCTACGGCATCAATTTCATCTACGAAAATGATACAGGGGGAATGTCTCTTGGCCTGATCGAAAAGGTCGCGCACGCGGCTTGCGCCAACGCCGACGAACATTTCAACAAACTCTGAACCAGAGATGGAGAAGAAGGGCACGCCCGCTTCGCCTGAAACGGCTTTTGCCAAAAGGGTCTTCCCTGTACCAGGAGGGCCAACCAGCAAAACGCCTTTCGGGATGCGCGCGCCAAGTTGAATAAACTTCTGCGGTTCTTTAAGGAACTCGACGATTTCCGCCAGCTCCTGTTTTGATTCTTCTGCGCCTGCCACGTCCGCAAATGTAACAGTTGGGTGTTCCCCACTGAACATGCGCGCACGGGATTTCCCAAACGACATGGCCGCATTATTGCTGCCCTGTGCCTGACGGAAAATAAACCATAGCACTCCACCCATAAATAAAATAGGCAGAAGATACAAAGCGCCGCTCAATACGCCACCCCATACTGAGGGGTTGCTTGCTTCAATAACAACATTACCAGGGGCAAGCTGCTCAGCAGTTACGCCAAGGCTGCGAAGTTGATCCACCAACGTGGCTTCTGGTTCTTTACGAGACTGAACGCCTTCTTCAGCGCCGCTTGTAAATACCACACGAATAGTGTCATCAGTTTCAATGATAATGCGGGCGATCTCGCCATTCTGAACAGCCTGGGCCACTTCATTGATGGTCAGGGGCTTTTCAGTTGCTGCATTGTCGCGGAAGCCCATATAGAGCATCGCACCAATAGCAACGATCAAAAGAAAATACACAAAAAACGATTGGCTACGGGAATTCACGGAGTCCTCCAAATTTGACTAACAAATCGATTATACCAAGCCCAACCCTTAGACAACGCGTGCGGGGGAATTTTTATATGATTCTCTAATACGATTAACAGAAAAAACGCCTCTTTCGCGCTGAAACCTGCCTGCAAAAACAATCAGCTTCGTCCGCACCGATAAAATTTCGCACAAGCTGCCATTTTCTCACTGGAAATCAGCAAAATCCATGCCCCAAAAGCATCACTCCCAACACGCCAACGTGAATGATCTACACCCTTCGCGCGCGAAGGGTGAGACTCAGAAACGAGGATGATCTTCATAATTTCGCCGTCTATATTTTAGTGGTAAACTTCATTTTGAAATACTGGAGCGGAGTCAATTTATGGCTAAAAAAATTCTTTGTATTGAAGATGAACAGGAAATGATCGACCTGATGCGTCTTATTTTGGGCAGACGCGGCTTCGAGGTATTGGGGGCATCTGGCGGCGTGGAAGGTTTGAAAATGGTCCGCGAAAACCATCCAGATCTTGTATTGCTCGATTTGATGATGCCTGATATGGACGGCTGGGAAGTTTATCAACAAATGAAAGCCGATGAAACCACACGCAGTATTCCAGTCATTGTGGTCACAGCCAAGGCGCAAAATATAGATAAGGTCCTCGGCCTGCACATCGCCAAAGTGGATGACTACATCGCCAAGCCTTTTGGCCCGCAAGACCTGCTCGACAGTGTTGAAAAAGTTCTTAATAAAACATCCTGATATTATTTTTAATCGTCAACGGGCGGCGGTAAGCCGCCCCTTTTCATAATAAGACTATGCCTCATCCCATATTCGTAAACAACCTCACAAAACCATTGGACCATCCTGCCCGCGTAGGGTATGGCGACTCATTTCTCAGCAGACTGCGCGGATTAATGTTCCGTTCGCGCCTCGCACTGGACGATGGCCTGCTTCTGGTCGAAAAGCGTAACTCACGCCTCGACACTTCCATTCACATGTTCTTCGTCCCATTTGATCTGGCTGTCTTTTGGATCAACTCAGACATGATCGTTGTAGACAAAGTCATCGCAAAATCATGGCGTCCCGCCTACTTCCCCAAGGCAGACGCACAATTCACTCTGGAAATTCATCCTGATCGCTTCGGGGATTATGAGATCGGGGACAAGGTTGAATTCAAGCATGTATAAACGCGCATTTCTCTTCATCACCCTGCTTTCAATTTTTGCCTTTACCTCCCAACCTGCCCAGGCACAAGAAGGGCCCACTGGCCCAGTCTATGTTGTTCAACCTGGAGACAGCCTCTCTTCCATTGCTTCGCGCTTCAGCGTAAGCCTGACAGAGTTGATGGCTGCAAACAAAATCACAGACGCCAACTCGTTGGATGTTGGCCAACAGCTTGTCATTCCCGGGCTGGAAGGTATCGCTGGAACCTTAAGCACCAATGTGATCAACTTCGGTGATTCGTACCGCAGCCTGATGCGCCGCACGCAGGTTCCTCAAACTTTATTCAAGAAACTTAATCATGTTGTCAGTCCAAGTGAATTTTATGTGGGCGTGAGCATGATTGTACCCGTTGCAACAGGCACTCAGAATCTCAATACACGCATCTCGCCGGGTGCCGGCGAATCACTGCTGGAAATGGCAGTAAAACAAAACACAGATACGTGGACGCTCTCTCATTACAACAGCCTGCAAGGTTCATGGGATGGTCTCCCTGGCGATACGCTATTTGCGCCTGGTGGCAATGGTGAGAATGGCAGCGCGTCAAGCGGCCTCCCATCCGCTTTTCTTTCGGCAGAGATACGAGACCTGCCTCTCAAACAAGGCGGAACAGGTGTCATCACGGTTAAGACGGAGCCCGGCGTTGTGCTTGGCGGCATCCTTGTTGACCATCAACTCCACTTCTTCCCTGCCGAAGATGGGACACAGATCGCTTTACAGGGTGTACATGCTTTACTTGAGCCAGGCATATATTCACTGCGAGTAGATGCCACACTTCCCGATGGCAGCGCCCAATCTTACGAACAATCGGTTTTGATCATCTCAGGAAATTATCCTGATGACCCATTACTTTATGTTGACGCTGCGACCATTGACCCAGCCTCCACTGAACCTGAATTACAGCAACTGATCGACATAACCGTTCCTTCCAACCCAACTAAATACTGGTCTGGTGAGTTTCTTTCTCCAGCATCGCAGTATGCAGAGGCTACTTACTTTACCTCGCGGTTTGGGAGTCGTCGCACATATATAGGTACAGGAACTGATCTATCCATTCAGGGATTTCACACAGGTCTGGACTTTGGCGGAGGTACAGGGCTTCCCATTACTGCCCCCGCTCGCGGAAAAGTCATCGTTGCCGAAATCTGGACTGTGCGTGGCGGCACAACGATCATCGACCACGGCTGGGGCGTGTACAGCGGATTCTGGCACCAGTCCAAATTCTATGTGCAGGTTGGCGATATAGTGGAACAGGGTCAAGTCATTGGTGAAGTGGGAGGCACGGGTCGTGTCACGGGGCCGCATCTGCATTGGGACTTGTGGGTAAATGGCATTCAAGTGGATCCTCTCGATTGGCTGATTCAGGCTTACCCTTAGAAAAAGAAGCGTTGCACTTCATCCATGAGTATGCTAAACTTTCGCAAAGGAAATAAATAATATGAATGCACTGGTCAACTTCTTGAAACAGAGCGATATTTTTTATCAACTCACGCCCACTCAACTGGAGTTGGTGGCGAATTTATGTCAGGAAGTTGTTTTTAATACGGGGGATATTGTCTTTCATGAAAACAGTGGAAGTAAGGAATTGTATGTGATCGCGCAAGGCGAGGTGGATATTTTGATCAATCGCGCAGGGGCGGGGGATGTGGATAAGAAGGAAACCGCAGTTGCCCGTTTACGCAGAGGACAGTCCTTTGGTGAGGTGGCGCTGGTGGATGAAGGTTTGCGATCCGCTTCTGCACGCGCTGCACAAAAAGAGACGCGCCTGTTGGTGATACAACGGGATAAGCTGGTCATGTTGTGTGAAACCTATCCGCAACTTGGTTATCGCCTGATGTATAACCTGGCGGCGGATCTTGCGATGAAAATTCGAAATACAGACCTGCGTATTCGCGAGCAATTGCTTTACAAACCCCAGGACAAAAATATCGCTTAAGATAGCACTTGACCTATGTTCAAAAACAACTTATTATTGACCAATTAAAAAAATTGACCACAAAAAAATAAACAATACAGTAGCATGGTGTGTTTCAGCCTCGAGAAACCTATTCGTTCGGTGTTTCTCGGGCTTTCTTTATAAGTACGACTTCTTATAAAAATTCCTTGAAAGGAGGTGAAGCCGACAAAGCAGAGCATTGTCCGCCGCGTTCTTACAAACCCGCAATATTCCGCGGGAGTAAATTTCATTCACAATTTTTGGAGGAGTTAGAAAAATGAACAAGCGTTTACTCGCCTTACTTTCGGTGCTCGTGATTGCCAGCATGGCCCTCGCCGCCTGCGGCACACCTGCCGCCACCGAAGCCCCAGCTACTGATGCAACTGAAGCCCCCGCAACAGATGCCACCGAAGCCCCTGCTTCTGTTGAATCCATGGGTGTTTTGAAGATCGTATCTTCCCTGCCCATGACTGGTTCTTCCCTGACCCAGACCCAGACCATTGTTAACGCCATGCAGTTGCGCCTCGAACAGGTCGACTACAAGGTCTGCGGTGGTTCTTATGACATCGAATACGAAGCTTGGGATGATGCCTCGGCCGCTCTCGGCCAATGGGATCCTGCTGTTGAAACTGAAAACGCCAACAAAGCAGCTGCCGATCCTTCCATCATCGCCTACCTCGGTACCTTCAACTCTGGCGCTGCCAAGTTGTCCATTCCGATTTTGAATCAGGCTGGTCCTTTGGCCATGATCTCCCCCGCCAACACCAACCCTGGTTTGACCAAGGCTGACAAGGATCTTCCTGGCGTTACCGATTCCTACTACCCCACCGGCGTTCGCTCCTATGCTCGCGTAGTTGCCGCTGATGACATTCAGGGTAAGGTTGCCGCCAACTTCGTGAAGTCCCTTGGCGCCACCACCGTTTATATTCTTGACGATCAACAGCTTTACGGTAAGGGTGTTGCTGATGTGTTCGAAGCCACCGCTGCTGAAATCGGTTTGACCGTTGTCGGTCACGAAGGTATTGATCCTAAGGCCGCTGACTACAAAGCTTTGATGACCAAGATCTCCACCAGCAACAATGGCGCCGCTCCGGATGCCATCTATGTCGGTATGGTCGTTGACAGCAATGCCGCCCAGCTCTTGAAGGACAAGGTTGCCATCTTGGGCGACAATGAAACCGTCAAGTTCGTAGGCCCAGACGGCATCCAGACCCAGGCTTTCATTGATGGCGCTGGTGCTGATGCAGCCGCAGGTGCTTACGCCTCTGTCGCTGGTGTGCCTTTCGCTGAACTTCCTGCCACTGGCCAGCAGTTCGTTGCTGACTACGAAGCCAAGTACGGTCCTTTGACCGAGCCCTACTCCGTTTATGGTTACGAAACCATGAGCGTAGCAATCCGCGCAATCGAAGATGTCTGCGCCGCTGGTGGCGATCCCACCGACCGCGCTGCGATCAACTCCGCTGTGTTCGCCATTCAGAACTTTGACGGCGCCCTCGGTAACTGGTCGTTCGATGCAAACGGCGATACCAGCTTGACCGACATGACCTTCTATGTCGTCAAAGATGGTGCGTACGAAGCAGTCGGCACCTTCAAGTAAGTCTCTAGTACGTTCTGGGGGCGGCATTCATTGCCGCCCCCTCATTTTTTAGCAGGATGCTGGGAAAGAGGAGAACATGGAGAACGCCAAAAAGAAATTCAACTGGAGACGGCTGGGAATTTCAGCCATTGTTTTATATATCGTTTTTCTTATCGGCCCGATTGCCGGGCTTGATATTCCTGCAATTGTTGAGACCGTCAAAGCCAACCCTATACAACTGGTTCAGTATTTGATCATTGGTATTTCAAACGGAGCGATCATCGCGATCATTGCCCTGGGATACACAATGGTATATGGAATTATCGAACTGATCAACTTTGCCCACGGCGATGTTTATATGATCGGTGTTTTTACTTCATTAACCGTGCTTTCACTTACAGGGACCTTGGAAAGCAAGGACCCAACGAAGATCGTGCTGGGGCTTGTCCTCGCATTGATCGTCTCTATTGTGGTCTGTGCAGTTCTAAATGCATCGATCGAACGTCTGGCTTATAAACGTCTACGCAATGCTCCCCGCCTTGCGCCGTTGATCTCTGCAATTGGTATGTCTTTTATCATTGAAAATATTGGGCTAATCTGGGCTGCACAGGCATGGCTTGTCCCCTCTTTTGGTACAACGGGCGGCGCTTCACAAAAGGTATTCCCCGATATGCTTGGCATTTTATTCACAAGCCTCGGATGGAACGTCAACCTTCTTGCTACAAGCGGTCTTCCATTACGTTTTACCATCAAGGATCTACTTGTGATCATTCTGGCAGTGGCATTGATGGTCGGCCTTTATCTTTTTGTACAACGAACACGTCTCGGCAAAGCCATGCGTGCAACTGCTCAAAATCGTGATGCCGCAAAAATGCTTGGCATTGACATTGACTGGGTCATTACCGCCACATTCCTGATCGGCGGCGGGCTGGCAGGCGCTGCTGGTCTGATGGCTGGTTTATATAATGGCACGGCCTGGTGGTTCATGGGCTTCCGCGCAGGTTTGCAATCTTTTACGGCAGCGGTGCTCGGCGGCATTGGAAATATCACCGGCGCCATGCTGGGCGGTTTCCTGATCGGCTTATTGGCCTCGTTCAGTGACGGCTACTTAAATGCACGCTGGACAAATGCCTGGGTGTTTGCCACTCTCGTTCTTATCCTGCTCTTCCGTCCTTCAGGCCTGCTTGGTGAAAATACAGGCCAAAAAGCCTAAGAGGTGTATTCATGCAAAACAACATAAAATCAGGCATCACCTTTGGCATTATTGGCGGATTTCTCACCCTCCTGTTCGGTGGATGGTCTGTTGCCGTA
>JAVBXV010000458.1 GCA_030824405.1 Anaerolineales bacterium
TGTTAGTGTTTCAAAAAGCTATGTTACCCCTTCGGGGTCATTGGGAAATTTGCATGACATGAGACAACTATATCTTTCAAACAAAGTCAACTCCAAAGAGATTGCCATAGCATCTCATCTCTTTGGAGTTGACTTTTTCATTTACGGAATCACAGTTGGTGGTGTGGGCGTGGACGTGGGTGTGCTGGTTGGTGGTGCAGGTGTGCGCGTGGATGTGGGTGTGCCAGTGGCGCGCGGCGTGCGTGTGGGGCCTTTGGTGGCTGTCGGTGTGGATGTGCGTGTGGGGGTCAGTGAAGGTGCCAGCACGCGCGTGGAGGTGACCAATGATTCTGGCGGGTATAACTCGCGCATGGCGGTGTACCAATCCAAGTTGCTGGTTAATGCAAATTCGGTAAAGCGCGCGCCTGCATAATAATTGCGCCAATTGGGCAGAGCGGGCAGGCGTTCCCATCCATAGGCTGAAGCCATCGAGGTGACGTCCACCCAATACCCAGAGGGGACGGGGGCGTACGCGCCGCCTTGCTCATATGTGCGCGGATTAAGTTCGTAGCGTGCATTCAAATTCCAGGGTGCATCATGAATCGGTTCACCCAACGAACCGTCCTGCACGGTGCAGCGAATATATAAACGCCAGTAGGTTTGCGCGCCAATATCTTCGCGCAGGGTTAACATCCAACCTACATTTGCCATGAGCGAGTTGATCGCAAAGGCGCGGCCTGTATATAACCAATCCTCTTCGAGGCCAGGGTCGAGATTGGTTGTGAGCGGAACGAATGCATTTTCCAAACTGGCGAGCGCATCCCAGCCTGTTTCAGCAACGAGGCGCATGCGTAACGCGGTGAAAGATTCGTCTGTGAGATCGTGCAATTGTGCATACGGAGCCTGCACATTATCCAATGGAACAATATACCAACGTTGGTTGGGAACATCACTCACAGGTGTAATGATGGGCGCCCACAACGCAGGCGGAGTTGTGATCGCGGCTTGTGAGAAGGAGGATGGCAATGGGTTTGGTAGTTCGGCCAGCCCCCAAGCCAGTCCGCGCACACGTCCATGCAGGGGGGTGGGAGGCAAAAGCAAATTGCCTTTGTTATCGTAAGAGGTGAGGAATTGTTGATTAGCAGAACTTGTGACTGCGATGATCTGCTCGGCAGTTTCATTCCATGCGCCCCAGCTTCCGTCGCTGATCCAGTGAGCGGCGCGGTCTGGAGCGTTTGCGTCCCAGATATATAAGCCGCTGAATCCCACCGTCTGTGACGTGGATGCCCATAATAATTGTGAGCCGTCATAATTCCAGAGCGGGTGATTTTCGGATGCGTAGGGGGTGTTGCTTAAGTTCGTGAAGCGGTCTTCGCCTGCGAGGTCGAGGTCTGCGAGCCAGATGTCATTATCTCCTGAACGGGAGGAGACAAAGGCCACATGGCGGCCATCTGGTGCCCAAACGGGGGAATGGTCGGCAGCGGGGTCTTGAGTTAATGGGATGATCTCTTGTGTTCGGTCATTGACTGAGGTGACTGCCACTTCAAGGTTTTCGTTGATGTATGTTTCGAAGACGAGCCATTGACCATCTGGTGACCATGAGGGCGCGGAGTCGTATTCTTGTGAGTTGGTGATCTGACGGATCTCGCCGCTTTTCAGATCGAGAACGAACAGGTCCCAGAAGCCGCTTCTGTCTGAGGCAAAGGCCAGTTGACTTCGGTCTGGACTGAGTGCGGGGGAGGTGTCGTTCCATGAGCCTGTGGTCAGGCGTGTAAGCGGCAGATCTTGCTGCTGGTCGCTTTGGACGAAGAGCTGTGCGAATCCATTTTCTTCGATGGAGAGAAAGATCAGGTTGCCTTCACCGCTGTATTTGATATCTGGCGGGGGCGTGACCGTTATTTCTGTGACCACATCTGGCGCCTGTGTGGGGTTGGTTTGTTGGGTGCAGGCAGTGAACAACAATGCGATCATGCTTAAAGCGTACATGATCTTTGCGCGCGTGGGGAGAGAATGCAAAGGCATGGAGAATGTCAATTAAGCGGGGTCAGTTGGCGGCTCAGCCTGAGGCGGGGCTACATCAAAAGAAAAGACGATGGGTTCGTTCGTCGGCCCTTCGGGATAATATAATTTTGCGTTGAGGGTGTAGGGATTTGTGATCTCGCCGCGGATGTGCATGGTGAATTCGAGTTTCCATGAAAGCGGCTCGACAATGCTCGTGGATGCGACTTCTTCGCCATTTGCATTGTGGAGCAATATTTCGATGTAGGGACGCTTTTGAAAGGGGGTCACTTCGATGTTGACACGCAGACGGCGGCCATCGGGATAGGTTTCGGCGCTGAGAGAGAGGATCTTTGTTTCTTCAGGCACTGCACGGGTAAGGTTGTCTTCGGGAAAGAAAAAGTCCATGCGCGCTATTATAACCAGTTTGGCGGGATGAGTTTATTTTGTAGGTGGTTTGTAATTGTGTTGTTTTCCTTTTTTGTCAGACGTATAATGTTGTTGCATAATACGACCTTGTAAAAATTCTCTTCCACATTTCTACTTAAGGAGGTGCTATCTATGAGTCCGATCCGCATGTCACGCATAGAATCTGCGCTCCGTGTTGTCCTTGAATTCAACGAGGCTTTTAATCGCCATGATGTTCCAGGGATGATGCAGTTGATGAGCGAGGATTGTATCTTTGAGAACACGCATCCCGCCCCCGATGGCACTGTCTACTCAGGGAAGGAGGTGGTCACTCAATTTTGGCAGGATTTCTTCCGCGAGTCTCCTCATGCACATATCGAGGTCGAGGATATTGTTGGCCTGGGTCTGCGCTGCGTTATGCTTTGGCGATACGAGTGGGTGGATGCGGCAGGCCAAAAGGGACATGTCCGCGGCGTGGATATATTCCAGGTGAAGGAGGGGCTTATCTCTGAAAAATTATCCTACGTGAAGGGCTGAGCCCTGTCCTCAGGCAGTCGTCAATATAAAATGTTAATTGGAGAGCGACCATGAATATGAAAGAACATATCTTGACCGCATTACGAGAACAATTTGACCGTTGGGAGGAATTGCTCGCGAGCCTGAGTGAGGAGCAGATCACATCTCCTGATTTTGATTACAACTGGTCCATCAAAGATGTGGTCGCCCATTTGTGGGGCTGGCAGCAAATTTCCATTACGCGGATGGAAGCTGCTGCGCTGGGCCAGGAACCCAATTTTTCTGATTGGATCGTGGATCTGCACGGGCTTTGGAAAGAAGATGCGAATCAAACCAATGATTGGATCTACAAGATCAATCACGAGAAGCCTTGGACAGAGGTATATCAAAATTGGCGGGAAGGGTTTCTGCGCCTCCTTGATTCAGGAGAACCCGTTTCAGAAAGGGATCTGCTGGATGGAGATAAATATCCGTGGCTGAATGGATATTCTCTCGCTTTCATTCTCGTAGCCTCTTATGAGCATCATCAGGAACATCTGGAAAAATTGGCCATCTGGCTTCAGGAAGATAAGAACTAATATTTCAAATTCAAACAAAAAGACCTCCGAGTTCAAAACTCGGAGGTCTTTGCTACTTACTGTTCTCTACTCTATCCGTTCTTCTGCTGAAAATCCTTCATGAACTTGACCAACTCTCCAGCGCCTTCAACGGTGACTGCGTTATAAACTGAAGCGCGCATACCGCCAACGGAGCGATGTCCCTTAAGGCCGATCAAATTATTCTTCTTTGCTTCCTTCGCGAACGCATCTTCCAATTCTTCGGAAGGCAGGCGGAAGGGGATGTTCATCAACGAGCGTGCTTCTGGCTTGGCATGTCCGCGATAGAAGCCGCCGCTTTCGTCGATGGTTTTGTAGATCATGTCCGCTTTGACACGATTCACTTTTTCAATCGCAGCGAGCCCGCCTTGCTTCTTCGCCCATTGGAAGACCAATCCCACCATGTAGATGGCGAAGGAAGGAGGGGTATTGTGCAGAGAACCGCTGGCCGCAAGAGTCTTGTAATCAAGCATCACGGGCAGGTTGGCAGGCACGCGTTCGATCATGTCGTCGCGGATGATGACCACGGTCACACCCGACGGGCCGGCATTCTTCTGCGCGCCCGCATACAGCATGGCGTACTTGGAAATGTCCACGGGGCGGCTGATGAAATCAGACGAGGTATCGCAGATCAATGGCACACCAGCGGGGGGAACGGGTTCAGAAAAATATTCCACGCCGTGAATGGTTTCATTGGATGTGAAATGTAAATATGCAGCCTTCGGGTCGAGGTCCAACTTTTCGGGATAGCCCTTGAAACCTTCGCTTTCCGTATTGGCGGCGGCGCGGGCAGCGCCCAATTTCTGCGCTTCCTTGATCGCGGTCTTGCTCCACGTACCTGTCACAATGTAATCTGCAGAGCCAGTGGCGCGCAGGTTCATCGGCAGCATCGTGAATTGCAAAGTTGCACCGCCTTGCAGGAACATGATCTTGTAATTGGCGGGAATGCCGAGCAGTTCACGCAGATCCGCTTCGGCGGTCTGGATCACCGCTTCAAATTCCTTTGAACGATGGCTGATCTCCATCACAGACATGCCCGTACCTTTGAAATCAAGCATTTCTGCCTGAGCCTGTTCGAGGACTTCCAACGGCAATGGGCCGGGGCCTGGATTGAAGTTGTATGCGCGCTTTGTGTTGGACATTGATAACACTCCTGTTTGTGTCAAAAGTTTTAACGCTTCATTCTTAACTGTGAATTGCTCGGTGATTCTATAAGCATTCGCTTCATTATATCTTTTTGTCAGACAAATCTACAAGAACAATAAGCATGTTTCCACCCTGATATATATCGTTGACAAAGGTTTTTCTCATTGTTAGAATGACAGACGTGTTAAGTATGCCTTTCCAAACAGGAACTCAGCCGATTCGTCGGTTGGGTTCCTGTTATTAATTTCATCTGGAGGAATACCATGAAAGTTTTAGTATGTGACAAGACCGAGAAAGAGTTCATCGAACAAATGCGCGCTGCAGGTTTGACTGTGGATGTGCGCGACGATATCACCCCTGAAGAACTCCCGAGCGTATTGCCCGCCTATGACGGCATGATCGTTCGTTCGCGCACCAAGGTTCGCCAGGCGTTGATCGATGTCTGCCCCAACCTGAAAGTGATTGTACGCGGCGGCGTGGGCCTCGACACCATTGACCATGAATACGCCAAGACCAAAGGCATCACGGTCATGAACACCCCGCTTGCCAGTTCCGCTTCTGTGGCAGAGTTGGCCATTGGCTACATGTTTGCCCTCGCTCGTTCCATTTACAAAGCCACTACATCCATGAAGGCTGAAAAATGGGACAAGAAGAGTTTCGAAGGTGACGAGATCGGTGGCAAGACCCTTGGCCTGATTGGCGTGGGCAATATTGGCAAGGAAGTTGCCAAACGCGCCACAGCCCTTGGCATGACCGTCCTCGCCTATGACCCCTTTGTAAAAGAGATTGATGGCATCAAGTTGGTCTCACTGGACGAGTTGCTTGCTCAAGCCGATTACATCAGCTTGCACCTGCCCAAGACCAAAGAGTCCGCAGACATGATCGGCAAGGATCAATTTGCCAAAATGAAGAACGGCGTACGCATCGTCAACTGCGCGCGCGGCGGTATCATCAACGAAGACGCACTCTACGAAGCATTGACCAACGGCAAGGTCGCTGGCGCGGCGCTGGATGTCTTCGCTGCAGAACCTCCCACAGACTGGAAGTTGATGAAGCTGGATAATGTGATTGGTTCGCCGCACATCGGCGCAGCCACCAAGGAAGCTCAGGCACGCATCGGTGCAGAAGTCGCCGAGAAGTTGATCGCGTTCTCAAAGAACGGAAAATAATATTCATGTGGTGTAGGGGCGGGGTTTCCCCGCCCCTACATATTAAATTTTAAAGGATACTCTATGAAGATCATTAGTGATATCGGCATTCAAATTCCGCAAGTGTATTTGCCCAAAGCGGGCACAGATCTAAAAAAGTGGGCAGTCATCGCCTGTGATCAATTCACGTCTGAGCCAGAATACTGGCACGATGTGGAAAAGATCGTTGGGGATGCGCCATCCACGTTGAATCTCACATTCCCCGAAGTTCATCTCGAAAAACCTGGCGAAGAAGATCGCATCAAAAGCATTCAGGCCTCCATGAACAAATACATGGAAGAAGGCATTCTCCAGCCCCGTGATGGATTGGTGTATGTGGAACGTACAGTTGGCGGCAAGACCCGCAAGGGAATTGTGCTCTGCCTCGATCTTGAATGTTATGACTTCACCAAAGGTTCATCCAGCCTCATCCGCGCCACCGAAGGGACGATCGTTGATCGTCTGCCTCCGCGCATCAAAGTGCGTCAGGGTGCGGCCATGGAATTGCCGCACATCCTCGTGCTGATCGATGACCCGCAACATACCGTCATTGAGCCGTTGAGCGCTGCAAAAACCAAACTTGAAAAGTTATACGATTTTGATCTGATGCTCGATAGCGGTCATCTCGCAGGCTATGCGGTGAATGCGGATTTTGAGAATCAAGTCGTTGAAGCCTTGCGCGGGCTTGCCAAACCTGAAACATTCTCTGCCAAGTATGGCATTGGCAAGGATGAACCCGTCTTGTTGTTTGCAATGGGTGATGGCAATCACTCGCTCGCAACCGCCAAAGCCATTTGGGAAAAGATGAAGCCGCAGGTTGGCATGGATCATCCCTCACGCTATGCGCTGGTTGAAATTGAAAATGTCCACGATGAGGGCTTGGAGTTTGAGCCGATCCATCGTGTGTTGTTTGGCTTGAAGAAGGATCTATTTGCCGAACTTCAAAAAACATTCGGCGCAAATTTTTCCTACACAGAAGTTGCCACCGGCGAAGAAATGATCCAACGCGTGGATGCTGCTGAAGGTGAGAAACAGGCTATCGGTCTGGTTGGAGGCGGGAAGAAATTCGGCGTGATCGAGATCGCGCACGCGTCATCCAATCTGGCAGTCGGCACCATCCAGGCCTTCCTCGATGCGTTCCTGAAAGATGGCGGCGCAGAAAAGATCGACTACGTGCACGGCGAAGATGTGGTCGAGCGGCTGGCGTTGCAGGCTGGCAATGCGGGTTTCTATCTCGCAGGCATGCACAAATCTGAATTGTTCAAAACCGTTATTCTTGATGGCGCTCTTCCAAGAAAAACTTTTTCGATGGGCGAGGCAAGAGAAAAACGGTTTTATATGGAAGCAAGAAAGATCGCATAAAAAATGGACGGCCGTGAGGCCGTCCATTTTTTATTTAAGAGCTTGTTTGAAGTCGTTTGGGTATGGCGCGGTAAACGTCATGCGCTCATTGGTTTCGGGGTGTGTGATGGTCAGCGAATATGCGTGCAGCGCGGGGCGGTCGATCAGGCTTGTTTCAGGTGCACTGTATAAGGTGTCTCCCAAAAGGGGATAGTCCAACGCATACAAGTGGACTCTGATCTGATGCGTTCTGCCCGTCATCGGCATCGCTTCGACCAACACCGAAGCCTGCTTCCGTTTAAGGACCTTGAGCCGCGTCTCAGAGCGGAGTCCGCTTTTGTTGTCTACCATTGTGCGGTGCTTGTGACCAACGTTCACGCGCAGGGGAAACTTTGTGATCTTCTCGTCCCAGGGCGGGTTGCCATTGACGATGGCATGATAGACCTTTTCCACTTGATGCTTTTCAAATTGAATGTTCAAGGAGCGGTGCGCTTCGGCGGTCAATGCGAAGATGATCATTCCGCTGGTGACTTTGTCGATGCGATGCACGACCCAGATGCGATCAAATTTTTCTTCAAGCATTTTTACAAGATAGGGTGCGTCAGGTTCCCAGCCTTCAGGAAGGACGGAAAGCCCAGCGGGTTTGTTGATGACGAGAATTTGAGAGTCTTGATGGATAATATTCATATCAAAGATTATAAACTAGAGGAATTAATTTATTGGCGGCGGCTTTCATTTGTGAATTTTTTGCAAGCCCGCCGAAACCCTTGACATTAACGTAACGTAAAGGTTTATAGTTGCGGCATGTTCACTGTAAAACAACTCTCCAAAATGGCAGGCGTCACGTCGCGGACTCTGCGTCACTATGACGAGATTGGACTGCTCAAGCCATCCCGTGTGGGCGATAATGGCTATCGTTACTACGGGGAGGAGTCTCTGTTGAGATTGCAGCAGATCCTGTTCTATCGGGAGTTGGATATGCCGCTGGAGGAGATCCGCAAGATCATGGGACGCCGTGATTTTGACATGCTGAAAGCGTTGGAAATTCACAAAGAATCGCTGGGCAAGCAAATGGAAAGAACGAAGCGGTTACTTGTCACAGTGGACAATACTATTAATCATCTGAAAGGAAAAAAGATCATGAGCAGTAAAAAATTATTCGAAGGCTTTAGCGAAGAAGAGCAGGAAAAATATGCTCTTGAAGCGGAACAACTGTATGACCCCGAAACGGTGCGCGAGTCAAATCGCAAGTGGAAGGCGTATTCGGCGGCGAAGAAGGAAGCCATTCTGGCGGAGGGTCAGACCATTTATGTGGACATGGTCGCAGCGATGCCGAAGGGTGCGGGCAGCAGGGAAGTGCAGGCCATCGTTGAACGCTGGCGCAAGCACATGGATTATTTCTGGACGCCGAACCTTGAACAGTTGCTCGACCTCGCCAATGGATACAACGATGACCCGAAATTCAAAGCCAACTTCGACAAGATCCATCCAGACCTTGCCGAGTTCATGGGGCAGGCGGTGAAGGTGTATGTTGAGGGGAAGAAGTAAGGGCGTAAAAATTGAGGAGGAACAGCCAGAGATGTTCGAGTCTCTGGCTGTTTTATTTAAGCGGGAACATTCTTGAAAATCTGGCGTTGAATAAGTAAGATACTCTTATGGAGATAAAAATGAAAAAGATAACTTTGCTACTCACGTTCTTTATGTTGATTATGGCCGCCTGTACTGGCGGATCTTCCTCAGCCCTCGCTGGGGAGTGGAAGTTGGTTTCTTATGGCGATGCGTCCAACCCGACACCTGCGGTACCTAATGTGGATACTTCGATCAGTTTCGATGAGAAGGGTCAATTCGGCGGGACGGTGGGGTGTAATTCCTTCGGCGCTGGTTATGTAGTGGATGGTGACCAGATCACTTTTGAGCCCATTCTTTCGACCATGATGTTCTGTGAGGAAACGTCTCCACAGGAAAGTGCTGTGCTGGCTATTCTTTCTGATGCAACCGTGAAGTTCCAGTTGAATGGCGGACAGTTGACGCTCACATCTGCGGACGGTGCGTCTGTTGTGGTGCTTGAACGTAAATAGTTTGCCTGTAATAAAAAAGGCCAGAGAATTTTTTCTCTGGCCTTTTTTATTATTAGCTGCTTGCTCCGCTGTATTGTTTCAAACCTGCTTTCCATACTCTAGTTGCGATGATGAAACTGAATACGCCAACGAAAAAGAAAATGACCACCTGGCTCGGACTTAAATCTCCGCGCAAGGCTTGCAAGGGGATCGTGGTTGCAACTGCGATCGGGACAATGAATGTAACGATGAGGCGCAGCCAAACGGGGTAGACCGTTGCTGGGTAGCGCCCCGAGTCTAGCAAGGCGTGCAGGATGGTGACGTTGTTGTCGAATTTGGTAAACCAAAAGGTGAGGGCAATTAGGACGATCCACAAGCTGTAGATGACGATCGTGCCAGTGGTGGCGAGCAGCATGAAGGTCAGGATGTTGAGCGTGGTGGTTGCGTCGCCTGTGATGTTAATGCCAACGACGATCAGAACGATGGCGAGGATCAGGTCCCAGATGCGCCAGACGGTGATGCGCGAAAAAGTGACCAGGAACATGCTGTTGACGGGTTGGAGGATGGTGTAGTCCATCGAGCCATCGCGGATGCTTTGATTGAATTTTTCGGTATTGGGCCAGATGAGCGCCATCATCATGGTGTTGACCAGGCGGAAGACGCCCAGCAACGCGATCAGTTCACCAAATCCCCAGCCGCCGAGGGTGGTTGTATTGCTGAAGATGATGTTGAGGCTGAGCAACTCCCAACCGAGCCACATCAGGTTCAACAAAATATTGACGACGGTATCTGTGCGATAGGCCAGCGACATTTGAACGTTGACTTTGAAAAACGAAGAAAGTAGTTTTAAAGTGTGCATGTCTATGCTCCCACGGCTGAATATCGTTTTACGCCGTTTCGCCAAACCAGGTTGAAGAGGAACATGGATATTCCAAGCCAGACCACTCCCGATGCAAAGCCTTGAATGATCTGCGCGGTGGAAAGTTTCCCCAGAATTAATTGAATTGGGTAATACAGGAATAACTGAAAGGGAAGATATTGGGCAATATCCTGCACGAGTTTTGGCATGAGCGGCAGCGGCACAAATTGACCTGAGAATAACAGGATCAATGCGAAATAAAATTCGTGAATGGAGTACACGCGGGTTGTCCAGAAGGCAAGCGCGGTGATGGCTGCCGAGAGAAGATAGCCGATAAAGAATCCCATGATCATGGCGGGGATGGCAAGCAGAATGCCGCTTAATGCCACATTGCTGAAATCTGGTTTGAACAAAAAGAACAGCGCGATCCAAATGGGAATGAACCCGATAATGCTCAATGTTTTGAACGCGATGTTATTGATCAAGGCATTTGTCAACATGGGGTGGATCGGCTTGATCAATTCACCTGAAAGCGAACCATCCTGAATTTTGTATCCGAAGGTGTGAATGACAATGTTGCTGGTGACCTGATCACAGATCAACAACACCATGTAATAGGTGGTGAAATCGTTGGCGGTGAATCCGTTCACGTCCCCGTTTTGATTGGCTATGCTTGTCCACACGGCGAGGTAAATGATGGGGGAGACCAGCCAGTACAGTAAATACATAAGCAGGTTGGCGCGGTACTGCCATTGCTCGGCCCAGTTGACCTGCCAGAGTCGTTTGATGATAAGTAACATAATATTTCCTTTCACCGTAGGGGCGACCCGCCAATGACGGTAGGCTCCTCGATAAAAAATGAAGGGTCGCCCCTACTGATTAAACGCCTGCTCGATGACATCTTCGATCGGTGGATCGGTGATGGTGATGTCGTGGACGGGCAACTCAGCCAGCAGCTTGGATGTGATACGCGTCACATCCTCCGCCTTGACCTGGATATATTTTTTATCGGCATCTTCCTCGTTTTGAACAGGAGTGCCGTACTTGCTCAGGTCATGCGAGTCCGCATCTGTGAGCATGATGCCGATCAGTTTGAATGGCGCGATCTTGTGCGAGAGGTCGGTGATGCCGCCGTCATATTTGAGCTGGCCGTGGTGGATGATGATGATGCGTTCGCAAAGCGCGGTGACATCTGCCATGTAGTGACTGGTGAGCAGAATGGTTGCGCCTGTGCGTTTGTTGTACTCGCGCAAAAATTCGCGGATGCGTACCTGGCCTGTGATGTCGAGGCCGATGGTGGGTTCATCCAAAAACAAAACTTTGGGACGGTGCAAGAGTCCTGCGGCAATTTCGCATTTCATGCGCTCGCCGAGTGACAGGTTGCGTACGGGTTTTTTCATCAACGGGTCAAGCTCAAGCAGTTCATCCAACTCTTTGTAAGTTTGCTTGTACTCATCGTCAGGGATTCGGTAAATGGCTTGGTTCAATAAAAACGAATCCGCTGCGGGAATATCCCATGAGAGGCGGTTGCGCTGTCCCATCACGAGGGTCATGGCGCGCAGGTATTCAGGCTTGAGTTCCCAGGGTGTGAAGCCAAGCACTTCGGCCTTGCCGCCTGTGGGGTGCAGCAGGCCAGAAAGCATTTTCAGCGTGGTGGTTTTTCCTGCGCCGTTCGGGCCAAGGAAGCCGACGATCTCGCCCTGCTCAATTTTGAAATCCACCTGCTGGACTGCTTTTACATCTTTATATTTACGTTTAAAGAAACTACGGACTGCCGCGCCAAACCCGCCTTCGCGCTCGGGCACTTGATAGGTCTTGCTCAGTTGTTCAACAGTAATTGTGTGTGACATAAAATCTTTCCTCGGAAGGAGAGATTTTATCATTACTTAGAACAAAAGTGCTAGAACTAGTCTGGCTTGCTATTTATCCCCCATATCGCGTTGATCGTACTTTTTCCATATCATCCAGCGATTTCGGCCAGTCTGTTTGGCGTGATATAAGGCATCATCTGCATAGCGCATAAGTGTGTCAAGATCGGATGCTTCCTTGCTCAACTCTGCGATGCCAATGCTTACGGTAATGGGAATAGATCTGTTTTCAGAATCAAAGGGTTTGGTCTTTACAGCCTGCCAGATCCTTTTTGTGATCTGCTCTGCTTCCTCGGACGATGTGCGCGGCAGGAGAATCACAAACTCCTCTCCGCCATAACGGGCAAGGATGTCTGTGGGACGTAGTTTTTGATTGATCCGTTTCGCCAGTTGACGAAGGATCACGTCTCCTGCGGCATGGCCGTACCTGTCATTGACCTGCTTGAAATGGTCAATGTCCAGCATCAGGATGGCGAGTGTGTCTGGCGGCTGTATGTGGCTGAATATATGTTCCGCCTGAATGTAGAAATGTCTGCGGTTGGATACCTCTGTCAATGGGTCTGTGACAGAGAGTTTGATCAGTTCCTCTTCGATCTGTTTTTGCTCGGTGATATCGCGGATGGCGGCAATATGAACAGACTCGCCACCTTTCCAGGTGATGAAGCGTGCTGTGATACTTACTGCAAATGTTATTCCATTCCTTTTACGATGCCAGCGTAATGGAATATTGACAACCAGATTAATTGGAAATGGTGTTTGTGTTGCCTTCTGGGTGCTCTCTGGTTCGGCGGAGAGGTCTGTGTTGCGCAAGTTGAGCAGTTCTTCGTGGCTATATCCATATAGCGTGGATGTGGCGCTGTTCGCTTCTAATATTCTTCCATCGCTGTTGCGGATCACAAGAATGGCATCTGACTCGAGTTCAAAAAGTTGACGGTATTGCTCCTCGCTTTCGCGCAGAGCTTGTTCTGTGATCTTCTGGGCAGTGATATCTTCCTTGACGGCAACGTATTTGGATAATACGCCCATGTCATCATAAATGGGAGAAATGACGGAGTGTTCCCAAAAGATCGTATTATCTTTTTTCTTGTTCACGAAATCGCCGCGCCATTCACGCCCTGCCGTCAATTCGCTCCACATGGTTTTGTAGGTTTCTGGTGGTGTGAGCCCTGATTTGAGGATCCTCGGATTTCTGCCTTTTACTTCTTCGAATGTATAGCCAGTGGCGCGTGTGAAGGCTGGGTTGACATATTCAATGTTGGCATGGATATCTGTGATGACGATGGTGCTGGGGCTTTGTTCAACGGCAACTGTCAGCTGGAGCAACTGCTCATTTGCGGCAAGCAGGTCTGAGGTCCGATCTGAGACGCGGGTTTCCAATTCCTGTATCAGCCTGTTTAATTCCGCGCTTAAGTTATTGAAGGAATTGGTCAGGTATCCGATCTCGTCATTGAATTGAATAGGCAGGACAACATTTAGCTTTCCCTGATTCATGCCGTCCACTCCATTGAGGAGGGAGCGCAGTGGATGGGCGAGGGTGTAGTGAATTAAGAGCGGGATGCCGATTAACAAAACAAGACTGCTAAAAATAATTGCGGCGGCAAGCGGCAGTAGAAAATGATGCAGACGCTGGCGGAAGGAAAGGTGGATATCCTGGATCAATCCCTGCGGTCCGCTTTCAAGCGGCAGATGCAGGAAATTTGTTGCTCCGTATGGGGCCTGTGCTGGTTTTATGCCAATGGCCCATGGAGTGGCTGCGGGGCGGTCATTGGGAAGGAAAAATGATCGTTCGGGAAGGCCATTGTAGGTAATGCTGAATTTGCCATTTGAATACAGTACGATTTGAAATGTGTACACCTGCTCGGGCTGATAAAAAGCAGGGACATGGTTATACGTGATGACAAGTTGGTCGGTTTCTCTGCGCAGATAAATTTTTCCATTTGGGCTGGCTTCAGGATCAAGATCCAATAACAAGGGCAGGATGGCGGGCACTTTTGTAAAGTTGAATTGAAAGTCCTTGTAATCAAGATCGGCTCCCATGCCGATGACGCCGTCATTGCTGATGTAGATCTCTTGAAATTGCTGTTCGAAAAATGGAAACTCGAAATTTATTTTTTCAGTGGGATTAATGCTTGAATCTGTCAGCGGAAGAATTTCACCCAGATCGGTTTGGAATACAAAGGGAATTTCTGTTGCTTTGTAGCCGCCACTGTTATTGGGTGAAAAAAGAATACTGCGATGATCGATGATGGCGGGCGAGAATTCTGCCGCGTGGACGGGTGTGGCCACCCAGGCGAGGACGCCAAATACTGCCAGACAGCAGGTGAGAATGGCTCCCGAGAATTTTGCCGAGAAGGTGGTGATCTCTGGTTGTGAAGATAAAAAATTTAAAACGAACAGGAATAATGCAAATAAAATTCCCACCGATAGGCCAGCATGATAGACCGCTGTGGAAACAAAATAGTACGAACGCAGAATGTTAAGGGTGATCAGAAATAAAGGAATGGAAAATATGATTGCAAATCGGTGGCTGGCAATATCTTTCCAGGTTTGAAGCGTGCCTCGTGCAAAAATATAGATCACCCAAATGAAACCGATCGCGGGGGCGTAATCCATGTAGTCAGGGCGGTATTCAACCTGTCCATGGCGAAGCTGGGAGAAACGCCAGACGGCAAAGCCTGCCTCCCACAACGTGTAGCCAATCGTTAAGGCAAGTGCAAGCCGCTTTACATTTTTTTGGTTTGAGTGTTCAGCAGGGAAGTGGTATGCAAACTGGAGCAGGAATATCAAAATGATCCCGAGGACCATGTTTTCCAGATAAACGATTTTCAACTGTTGAGCGGGTAAGAGGGAGGCTTCGAAGAACAACAACGCCGATAAAGCAGAGACACTTGCAAAAAAAGAAATTAATAAGATCGTTGGTTTGGTGCGCGCCTGATTTTTCCACACGAAGACCCGCGCTGCGAGATAGACCGTGATCGAAGCAGTCAGCAGGAACTGATTCAGGTAACTGATCGAGGCAGGGGTTAGGTAGAAAGAGGACATCATGCAGTTTCTTTCATATTCTTATGATAATCAAGAGTATGAAAAAAACCAGTGATGAATGTCTACGATTTTGCTAGAACCCCGAGATGCGATACCAAATCTCCACAGTTACGTGGATGGTCTTATTGTGTTGAATGTCCATGCCGAGGCTGGGTTCGGGGCTGGGCGCGCCTCCGCGTGCCTTCATCATCATTGCTTGCGGGCGAAACGCGGCGGGCGCTTCTTCATCAAATGTATTTTCGATCAGGTCATACACGCCAAGCAGTTTTACATTTAACGATGCGGCAATTGTTTGCGCCTTGCTTTTTGCTTTTTCCAACGCACTATTCAAGCCGCGTTCACGCGCCTCATCTTCGTTGTATTTCCATTCAACGCGTTCGAGGGTTGCATTTTTTTGCGATGTGATCACATCCAGCATGCCTGCGAACAGATCCAGGTCTTCACAGCGGATCTTTAGACGATAGACCGCGCTGGATGACTTGAGCAACGCGCCGCTCGCCGTTTCAACATGGACTCCCTGCAAAGTGACCGCTTCGCTCTTAACCCCAAAACTGGTCAGCGCTTCAACGAGTTGACTCACCTCTTTGGCTTTTTTCATCGCCTCGCTGCCGCTGAAAATGGATGAGCCTCTCACCGTCACATGCAGATCTGCATGTGAAGCGGAGATTTCCTCTTGATGTGTTGTGGATATTTTTATCGTGTCGGGTTTGGTTTCCATTTGAATTCCTAATTAATACCTTCAGACAGGACCTTAGCATTCTTCAATTGAATTACTAAGTTTTTGGCTATGTCGATTGTGCAAGAAATTATTCCTCCCGCAAAAAACCAACTGTGAGTTGAAACTGCAATAACTATATAGCTAATGCAAAGGTTGAGGTTATTTACTATGGAACCTATATATTTAAACCTTGAGACATATTTTACAATATATTCATTGTCTAAATCTTTGTATTTAAAGAAGTGAGTAAGTTGATGGGTGAATAAACTAGATAACTGTCCTAATATTCGATTTCCACATTGCAGTAATATACTGCCGAGTATAACAAGGTATACCTCATTCATTTTGATGAAGCTGGTAAAAAACCACCATAATAAAAGAATAGCTGGAGTGATCAGGAAAAAGCGCATTAGAAATATAAGAAAAGTTTTACTTTTTTGATTCCTAACAACTGAACTGGTAGAAATTAATGTGTTCTGATTGAAATTTGTAATTATTTTTCCCAGCAAAAAATTTAATGTAATTGCTGAAATCCAAAAAATTAACCCTGCCCAGTAATATTTTACGAATATTGATTCGATCATTTACCCTCTCCAAATTTCCAGTTTGTCTTTTTAGGATTCTAAAAATATTTACGTCACAGTCAA
>JAVBXV010000422.1 GCA_030824405.1 Anaerolineales bacterium
TTCATAAATTGTGCTCTTCGTAATAACAAAGCCCCGTCAATTGACGGGGCTTTGAGTTTGTAAATCTGTTTTAATGACCGCTGCCTGCGGAAGGTGTGCCGAGGAAAATCTCGGGAGCTTCAGGGCCTTCTACTACGAGGTATCCAGCCAGCCCGCGCTGTAATCTTGAGAGGGCGTGGTCAACAAGAATGTAGTTGCCTGGAACTTCAAGATTGAATTCGACCATGGTCGCGCCGCCTGGGGGGACGAGTGTGGTTTGCACGTCGGTGAGCGGGGCGCCTGTGAGAGATGCCTGGTCGTACACTCGATCAAAGATCTCGCCGATCACGTGGAATGAGGATGTGAAGTTGGGGCCGCCGACACCGAAGAAGATGCGCACGGATTCGCCTACGTTTGCTTTGAGTGGTTTCTGAGCGGTGAGCGCGCCAACTGCACCATTGAAGACGAAGTATTCGGGATCTTCATTGAGCAATTTGGTGGTGTCAGACATCTGATGACCTTGTTCGCCGAATGCGCCAGCTGTGTATAACTCACCTTGCATTACGTAGAATTCGCGGTCAACGGGGGGCAGGCCGCCTTCAGGCTCAACAAGGATGAGGCCGTACATGCCGTTGGAGATGTGATCTGCAACCATTGGGGTCGCGCAATGATAGACGAAGAGTCCGACGTTGAGTGCCTTGGCTGTGAATACGCTTTCTTCACCGGGCTTGGTCTGCGTCATGACTGCGCCGCCGCCTGGGCCTGTAACTGCGTGGAAATCTACGGAGTGATTCATTACGCTGGTAGTGTTATTGGTCATGTGGACTTCGATGGTATCGCCCACGCGTACGCGGAAGAATGGCCCGGGGACTGCGCCGTTGAAGGTCCAATAGGTGTAGGTGGTGCCATCTGAGAGCTGGCCGACGACTTCCAAAGCTTCCAGATCAATGCGGACGGTGGTTGGTTCGCGTATTTCGAGAGGAGCGGGCAGGTCAGTTGGGTCGCGGACGATGTCTGCGCCATCGGTGGCGGGTTCCTGGGGTGCGTCGGCTACAACTGCGTCACCATACGCGCCTGCTGGGAGTCCGCTGAGGTATGTGACAATTGAGTTGAGTTCATCTTCTGTCAATGTCTCAGACATGTTGGCAGGCATTACGTTGGGCAAACATTCGCCAGTGGGGCAGGTAGGCGCAAGGAATAAATTGGGATCGACAATCGATTCGTGAATGTATTCTTCTGCGGTGGTTGCCTTGCCTGTGTATTCGGAGCTTTTGATGTGCTCATCAGCAGCCATGCTGATATTGGTAAGATCAGGTGCGAGTACACCTGCGGCATTCGGAATTCCTGCAATAGCATGGCAGCTTCCGCATGCGCCTTTTTGGAAGGCTGCGATCACTGCGGGGTCTCCGCTGCTTGTGGACGAGGAAGCAGAGGAAGAAACGGGCGCAACTTCTGTTGTGCTTACAACCAACACACCACGCATGCCCAATTCAGCATGGTTGGCTACGCTGTCGTAATATTCCATTTCTCCATGCACGGTGGGCACGGTAAAAGTGACCGAGGAAGCCTCGCCTTTTTCTTTTACTACGCCCGTGCTGGCTTTGATTTCAGGGAAGGTGATATCGTGTTGTCCTGCATTGCCATTGATCAATGTGATGGTGATCGTTCCACCGGGAGCGGCGCTCAAAGTAGGGTTGACAATGCCATTGATCTCATCGCTGACGCCTAGAAAGATCAAATTGCCGTCTCTCAAGTCAGTGGTCAGTACATATTCTTTGTCTACGGGTTTGAAACTGGTGCCTGTACAGGCTGTGATGATGATAGCCAGAGCAATGGCAACTGCTGAAAAAATGGTAAACCTTTTCATTGTGTACTCCTGTTTAAAGTTGTTGAATGTCGTATTTGGAAAGTGTTTCCAGGAATTTTTTTTCATCAAGCTCATACGTCTTTATCACATCTTTGATAGTGCAAAAGTGTGACAGACGACAACCGACACAATCTGTGTGCTGGCTGATGAAAAACTTGACGGTCGCGGGGGAGGACTTTAAAACATCCGCCACGATCAGGTCCAATAGTTCCAAATGCTCGTTCATAATGAGCATAGGATATCGCTTTCCCTCCACCCTGTCTTTGCGCTAGCGCAAACAAGAACGGGACGGATTTTCCCCGCCCCGTTCATTTATCCAACCCTTCTGCGATCCGCACCAGACCATGCGGTTTGATGATTTGTATCTTTTCCCTGCCCGTTTTGATGAGTCCCTGCCGCTCCCATTCGCTGAGCAGACGGCTGATCGTGTACAGCGTGGTCCCGGTCATCTCGGCCACATCCTGTCTCGAAAAGGATAATTCGATTCCCGCTTCTTTATTGGACTTTACGCCTGATTGCCCAGCCAGGCGAATCAGCGCGTTAGCCACTCTCTGCTCCACCTTTTCGGTTGCGAGTTCACGGAATCGCGCCTGCATTTCCTGAATGTACGAGGTCATCAGTGTCATCAAGTCAAAGGCAATGTGCGGACTGGTCTCCAGCATTTTATGCAGGAATCCGCTTTCAATAGCCAGCGCGGAACTGTCTTCCAAGGCCTGTGCGGTTGCGGGGTAGCTGGATTCTGCACGGACAGCGCCCAGCGCGCCAAACATCTGCCATGGATGAAGTGTGCGCAGATTTACCTGCTGTCCATTGGTGTTGGACTGCATCAACTTGGCCTGTCCCGTCACGAGGATATATAAATATTGGGCAGTATCACCCTGAAAGAAGAAAAACTCATTTTCTTCGATCGAGCGGATAATGCTGTTTTTCAGGATGAGTTTTAATTCATCCTCTGTTGCGTTTTGAAAAACAACGACTTGTTTTAAATCCTTTGGCGAAAGGTTCATTTCACGATTTTACCCCCTAAACAGATGACATTTGTCTATTGACACAAGCAGGGAGATGTTTTATATTTTGGCTACCCCATCCCCCCTGGGGGGGGTAAGAGAACAGCAAGATGCCGTATCTGGAAATCTAGAGGTCAAAATGGAAAACGACAGCACAATAAGAAGATTGAAAACCGTGGAAGGCCACTTACGTGGCGTCATCCGCATGGTGGAAGAAGATGCCTACTGCATCGACGTAATCCGCCAGATACAGGCGATTGAAGCCGCGCTTAATAAGGTGAGTTCCAGGATTCTTGAAGACCACCTGAATTCGTGTGTAATTACCGCGATTCAAGGCAACGATATAAAGGAACGTGAACGTGTCTTGAAGGAAATCACCGAAGTCTTTGAGATGTCTACAAAAGTTTGATCGTTGATTAGTTTGGTGATTGAGGAATGTACTGAATCACCATGTTAAAAAATAAAACATATAACCCAAGGAGAAATAAAACCATGACTACAGTAACTTATACCGTCCCCGCCATTTCCTGCGGACATTGCACTCACACGATCGAAACCGAAGTGGGTGAGTTGCAGGGAGTTCAATCTGTGAAGGCAGATGAAGCCACCAAAAAAGTTGAAATTACTTTTGATGCGCCCGCAAACGAAGCCACGATCAAAGCTTTGTTGGCTGAGATCAATTACCCTGCTGAAGGCTTGCTCACTTTATAGATTTTTACAGGTCGAGCCTTTTGGGCTCGACCTGTTTATTGGAAGGTAGACATGAGTGAAACGAAACAACTAACTTTACCGATTACCGGCATGACTTGCGCAAACTGTGTTGCCACCGTGGAGCGCAACTTGAAGAAGCTGGATGGTGTGCAAAGTGCCATCGTAAATCTTTCCTCTGAACGCGCCACTGTGGATTTTGACTCTGCCAAACTGGGTCTCCCCGAAGTCATTGCACGCGTCAATCGCGCGGGCTACGGCGTCGCCACTGGCGAAGCGGATCTGATCATCAAGCGTCTTTCTGATGATAACGATGCGCGTCGTTTGGAGAAGGTACTTGCCAAAATTGAAGGGGTGCTGGAAGCGCAGGTGACATTCGCCACTGAAAAAGCGCGTGTGAAATATGTCCCAACGATCGTCACACAGGCAGAATTGCGCCGTGCAGTCGCATCCGCGGGATTTGAAGCCATGGAACTTGGCGGCGAAGCGGAAGATGCAGAAGCCAAAGCGCGCGAACATGAGATCAATGAACAGCGCCGTTTGCTGATCGTTGGTTTGATCTTCACAGTACCCTTGTTCCTACTCTCGATGGGCAAGGACTTCAACCTGCTTCCTGCCTTTGTTTATTCAGAAAATACCATGGAAGGTATGCGCGAGGCACAACCTTGGTTTGGTTGGTTGATGCTCGCTCTGGCCTTGCCTGTTCAATTCTATGTAGGCTGGCAATATTATGTAGGCGCATTCAAGGCTTTGCGGAACAAATCTGCGAACATGGATGTATTGATCGTGATGGGTTCTTCCGCCGCGTTCTTCTACTCATTGCCAATTACATTTGGCCTGCTGATGGGGCATGTCTACTACGAAACTGCAGCGGTCATTATTACACTCATCAAACTCGGCAAATATCTTGAGGCACGTGCCAAGGGACGTACTTCTGAAGCTATCAAAAAACTGATGGGCTTACGCGCCAAGACCGCTCGCATCATCCGCGATGGAGTTGAAACTGAAGTTCCTGCCGATGACGTGCGTGTAGGCGATGTGGTCGTTGTGAAACCTGGAGAGAAGATCCCCGTGGATGGTGTGGTTGTGGAAGGTCGAAGCGCAATTGACGAATCCATGCTGACAGGTGAATCTCTGCCCGTTGAAAAGAAACCTGGTGACGTGGTCATCGGCGCGACACTGAATAAGCTGGGCATGTTGAAGTTTGAGGCTACCAAAGTTGGCAAGGAAACTGCGCTCGCGCAGATCGTCAAACTGGTAGAAGATGCGCAGGGCAGCAAGGCGCCGATCCAAAAGCTTGCAGATCAGGTCTCTGCTACATTTGTGCCTTTTGTAATTGCAATTGCGGCACTTACTTTTGCGGGCTGGTTTTTCTTTGGACCAACGCTGCCGATTAATGCTGATGTTGATAATTTCACACGTGCACTGATCTACATGGTTGCCGTGTTGGTAATTGCCTGTCCATGTGCGATGGGGCTTGCCACGCCAACTGCTATTATGGTCGGTTCTGGTAAAGGCGCGGAAGTGGGTATCTTGTTCCGCAATAGTGAGGCGTTGGAACGCGCAGGCCGCGTGACCGTAGTAATTTTGGATAAAACAGGGACGATCACCAAAGGCCAGCCTGCGGTGACGGATATCATTACGAATCCCGAATCCCAATTAACGAATGACGAATTGCTTCGCCTCGCCGCTTCTGTTGAGAAAGGGAGTGAACATCCGTTGGGTGAGTCTATTTGGGCGGAAGCAACAACCCGTGGATTGCTCTTGGTGGAACCCGCTGGTTTTAAAGCAGAGGCTGGGCATGGCGTGCAGGCTGAGGTCGAGGGAAGAAGCGTGATGGTTGGGAACATGCGAATGTTCCAGGCGCGTGGAATCCAGTTGGGGAATCTCGTATCTGAAGTGGCGCGTCTGCAATCTGAAGCAAAGACAGCGATGTTGGTTGCGGTGGATGATCGGGCCGCTGGAATTATTGCGGTGGCAGATACGATCAAAGACAGTTCGAAGGATGCGATTGCAGATTTGCACAAGATGGGTTTGAAGGTCGTGATGATCACGGGCGATAACCAAAAGACTGCGGATGCGATTGCGAAGCAGGTTGGCGTGGATATGGTTCTTGCCGAAGTGCTGCCTGAAGGTAAGTCGAATGAAGTTAAGAAATTACAGGCAAAAGCTGAAGGTCAAAAATCGACTGTCGTCGCCATGGTTGGTGACGGTGTCAACGATGCGCCTGCTCTCGCACAAGCCGATGTAGGACTCGCGATCGGTACGGGCACAGATGTGGCAATGGCCGCCGCGCCTGTGACCTTGATGAGCGGTGATCTGCGCGGCGTTGCGCGTGCGATCAATCTTTCGCGCAAGACACTTTCGACCATCAAACAAAATTTGTTCTGGGCGTTTATCTATAACATCATCCTGATCCCTGCTGCCGCACTTGGATATTTGAACCCGATGCTGGCCGCTGGCGCGATGGCTTTTAGCAGTGTGTTCGTTGTAACAAATAGTCTGCGATTGCGCGGACAGAAGATATAAAAAACTTTTGGTGGTTGGGTTGGCCTGGGTGCACTCAGATTAGCCCAACCGCCAGGTCCAAAATAAAAAAACAAGGAAACCTTTAATATGAAGAAACTCTCGATACTATTGATCGCAGTAATAATTTTATTAACTGCGTGTGCCCCGAAAGCCCCTGAAATGCCCAAGGCCGAATTGCCTGCTGGCAAAGCATACGCCGAAGGCAAGGAAATTTATTTTGTCCACACCGAAGCATCTGATGCAGGCGTTGCTGAAAAATTGACAGGCATGATGGAATCTCCTGTAATTCTTGTTCCAGCTCTTGCAAATGTGCCCGATGAAGCTTTGGCAAATGTGTACGTCTTTACCAATGGTCTCGCAGGCTCTGGACCTTTCGGTTTTCAGGCTGATGTTTTTGACAATCCTCCTGGCACTGATGGGTATTCTCCGCTGCGCCGCTTGAATGTGGCCGCATGGGTGGATGAAACCAAAGCCCGTGAACTCACCTCCGCCGCAGATGTGCTGGCTGCAGAAGCCGCTGGCGAGCTCACCATCGAACAACCTGGAGTTGTCATTAATATGCCGTTTGTCGTTTGGGATGGCGGACAACGATAAAAAAATACAAGGGACACGAATGAATGTTAAAATTCGTGTCCCTTGTGAAAAATATTTTCTTATCACGTTTTACTAATTGCTTCTCTTGAGGTCTTATGCCATCCAAACAAAAAACGCCTGCCATTAATCCAGTGATTGTCGTTGCACTGGGCATTTTATTTATTGCAGTCGCTCTCATTCTGCTTCTCGTTCAACCGAATACGCAATCTCTTGATTTCAATACTGACTCAGGTACATGGAGTCAACTTGTTGTGGCCTTCATCACGGGCATCACCACTGGCGGATTAAGCTGCCTGGCGGTGCAGGGTGGCTTGTTGGCAAGTTCACTCGCGCATCAGATCGAACAGGATTATGCCGAGCAAGCCGCAAACAAAAAACAAAAAGCACCCGTCCGCGCAAATTCAGCTTTTCCAATTTTTCTATTTCTGGTTGCAAAGATAATTGCATATACTTTGCTTGGCGCACTTCTTGGCTGGCTCGGTTCATACCTTACGCTTAGCCCAATGACCCGCGCCATGCTCATGATCGCCATCGGTATCTTCATGATCGGCAACGCGCTGCGTATGTTCAATGTGCATCCGATCTTTCGCTACTTTTCAATTGAGCCGCCGAAATTCATCACACGCTACATTCGTCGCACCGCCAAAGGCACAGACACCTTCACTCCGCTTTTCCTCGGCGCACTGACTGTCTTCATTCCCTGTGGCGTGACCCAGGCCATGATGGCCACTGCGCTTGGCACAGGCAGCATTGCAACTGGCGCCGCGCTCATGTTCGCCTTCACGCTCGGTACCAGCCCCGTCTTTTTCATTGTCGCCTATTTGACAACGGAACTTGGTTCACGGCTTGAAAAATTCTTTATGCGATTTGTCGCAGTCGTTGTTTTGATTTTGGGATTTGTGACTCTGGATGGTGGGCTCAACGTCTTAGGTTCTCCGCTCTCGCTTCAAAACCTGACCCGCAATCTGCTTCCGTCCAACAGCACCTCCGCACCTGCAGCAGATTCTCCCCAGCCTGCCGCTGTTGAAGGGGAGATCACGCTCCAGGTTGAGAACAGTGGATACTTCCCAACCACGCTCAAAGCCCCAGCAGACAAAGCGCTAACGCTGAATCTCATCACTAATGAAACCTATTCCTGCGCCCGTGATTTTGTCATCCCTGCGTTGAGCTTTTATCAATTGCTTCCCGATACGGGTACTGTGCAGGTCAACATCCCCGCACAAGAGAAGGGCAGTACTTTATTCTTCACCTGCTCCATGGGCATGTACACGGGGCAGATCGTTTTTGAGTAGAGGAACACATGATCAAAAAAACATTCAAAATTCCAGATATGACCTGTTCCAACTGTGCCATGAAACTCGAAAGCCTTGAGGACGACCTCGAAGGTGTCAAAGAGATCAATGCCAGTTATCACAGATTGGAAATGGTCATTGAATATGATGAGTCCAAACTTACGGATGAGCAGATCATTTCGGCAGTCAAGAAAAAAGGCTACAAGGCAGTTGCAGCAGGTTAAGAAGAGATGGGCGTTCACGGAACGCCCATCTCTTCTTATTTAAACTATTTTACAGTTTACGGAGATACTTCCTCGTAAAGTACGAGGTACCTGTTTCCGTGTATACTCGCCGCATGCCTACATATTACACTCCAAAAGAAGCAAACGAAGCGTTGACCGTTGTCCGCCCGATGATCGAAGAGATGATGAAGATCAGCGCTAGGGTCCGCACACACCAGCCAGAGATATGGGCCGCGGTACAAAAATCTGCAGGCAATGGCGGCAATCCAACGTTGAGCAAATTGCTCCCAGACTTTGACAGGTTGGATGCACTCCTGCACCGTCTTCAGGATATGGGTGTTGAGGTGAAAGACCTGACGATTGGGTTGATAGACTTTGTCGGTTTGCGCGATGGCAGGGAAGTGTATCTGTGTTGGAAATTTGGCGAGGACAGTATCCAGTTTTGGCACGAGATCGAAGCGGGTTTTCAAGGTCGCCAGTTAATTGATTGGGAATAGTAAGTTGTCAACTATCCTAAATTGACCTATACTAGCCCCTATCTTAAGTACCGCTGAGGACAGATGACCGTATCCACGATTGGCCGTTACAAAGTAGAAAAGGAAATTGCTCAAGGTGGCATGGGGTTGATCTTCCTGGCAACAGACCCGTATATTCAGCGCAAAGTTGTTGTAAAAGTTCTGATGTATAGCCGCGTGGTGGATGATGTCTACCGCGATTTTTTTCAGCAGGAAGCTGAATTGATCGCCGCGCTCGAACATCCCTGCATTGTGCCCGTGTATGATTTTGGCTGGCATGGGCAGCAACCCTACATTGTGATGCGCTACATGGCGGGCGGCAGTTTGGAGGATCATGTTCAAAAAGGGGATACCAAGCTGACAGAAATTGCTCATATCTTCAAGCGTGTGGCCGAGGCGCTGGACGCCGCACACGCGCAGAAGATCGTACATCGCGATGTGAAACTTTCCAACATCCTGTTTGATTCAACAGGAGAGGCTTTCCTTTCAGATTTTGGTATTGCCAAATCGAAAACCATCTCTGATGACGATGGCGACTGGCTGGTTGGAACGCCCGCCTACATGAGCCCCGAACAGGTGAAAGGTGATCATGTGGATGGCCGCTCTGATATTTATGCCCTTGGCGTGGTTTTGTATCGCCTGCTCACAGGTCAATTGCCTTTTGAAAGTGACTCAACCACGGCCTTAATTAATGCGCACGTGGAGTTGCCCATCCCTGATATTCGTCAGATCAAATCCAACCTTCCATCGGTCTGGCAGGAAGTGGTGGGGAAGGCGATGGCGAAAGATCCTGTAGACCGCTACGCGACGGCTGGTGACTTCGCCCGCGATGTAGCTGAAGTAGTTTCAGGCAAATGGTATTTGAGAAAATTGTAAGAGATTAAACTTCACCATCATCAAAGACCTTGCTGCCAAAAGTACAAGGTCTTTTTTCTTGCAAAGAACGGTTTTTGAATACAGATTTATTTTCTGAAGGAGAAAAATGAAAAAAGGAATGTTATACGGAATTGGCGCGTATGCGCTCTGGGGATTCTTCCCGATCTATTGGAAATGGCTGCATGGCATCCCTGCCACGCAGTTGATCAGTCATCGTATTCTCTGGTCATTCATTATGATGATGGCCTTTATTCTGATAACCAGACAATGGAAAGAGTTTCGTGCTACATTCAACGCGCGCACATTCGGCATTTATTTTATTGCCGCCATTCTGATCGGTATTAACTGGCTCATGTATGTTTGGGCAGTGAATGAAGGCTTCATCGTTGAAACCAGTTTGGGTTATTTCATCAACCCGTTGCTCAGTATGCTGCTCGGCATGCTTTTTCTGCGCGAGAAATTGCGTCCCTCCCAATGGGTTCCTGTGATCCTGGCGACCATCGGTGTGGTCTATCTCACCTTTGTATATGGCCGCCTGCCGTGGATCGCACTCATCCTTGCCTTCTCTTTTGGCTTTTATGGGTTGGTCAAAAAAGTTGCCCCGCTCGGCTCACTTCACGGGCTCACACTTGAGACTGGCATTCTCTTCCTGCCTGCTCTTGGCTTCCTAATTTTTACAGAATCAAATGGCACGGGAGCCTTTCTGCACACTGGCGCAGTTTCCACCATGCTTATGATCGGCGCAGGCGTGGTCACAACCGTTCCGCTGCTCATGTTTGCCTCTGCCGCAAAACAAATTCCACTCACAATGATCGGCGTCCTTCAATATATTGCGCCTACAATTCAGTTTCTTCTCGGCGTCTTTTTGTACAAGGAAGAGTTTGACCGCGCTCACTTTATTGGCTTTGCCATCGTCTGGGTGGCGCTTGTGATCTTCTGGGTCGAAAACTATATTGCCCATCGCAATCCCGTTGAACCCATCCCAGAACTTGGCGAGGGATAGAAGAAAACCCTCTTTGACAAAAAATTCTCACACCTAAAAATAGACTTTTCCACTGGCAGCGCTTCTTTTCGCCCTGAAAACTGCTCATCGTTCTGACGCAGCTGCCCCACTGGAGCAGTCTATTTTTATGAAGATAGTTGTCAATTTTGGGGATAATTGTCTCGTAACAAACAAGAGTGATTTGGTTATAATTACAAAAATTTTTCAAGGAGTATTAAATTATGAATTTTGCAATGTGGAAAAAGGCATTGAATGTCATTCCAGAAGTCTCAAAAGAGGAGTGGGATCGCCTGGATATCATCTCCAAATGGCTGATCTCAACCCGCGCGGCCGTCCTGGTGATGACCTTTATCTCAGCGGCCCTCGCAGGTCTTTTTGCCTGGCGTGATGGCGCGTTTGATTTTTTCCCGTGGTTTGCACTTGTTTTCGGCCTCATTATGGCTCATGCCAGTAACAACATCTTCAACGATTACACAGACTTCGTCCGCGGCGTGGATAAGGACAATTACTATCGCACCATGTATGGCGCCCAGCCAATTGCCTCTGGCCTGATGACCAAGCGCCAGCACCTCACATATTTTGCAGTGACTGGCCTGCTCGCGCTTGTCGCTGGCTTGTACCTGATCTTCATCAACGCCAATGACCCCACCATTTGGATATTGCTTGCCGCAGGCGCTTTCTTTGTGTTGTTCTACACCTGGCCGCTCAAGGGACTTGGCCTCGGCGAAATTGCCGTGCTTCTGGTTTGGGGCCCCCTCATGATCGGCGGCGGATACTATGTCCTCGCTCATCAATGGAACTGGGCTGTAGTGATCGCCAGTGTGCCGTATGTTCTTGGTGTGACCACCGTTATTTTTGGAAAACACATTGACAAGATCAGTGTGGACAAGGCCAAGAATATCCACACCCTGCCAGTGGTCATCGGTGAAAAAGCCGCACGTTATGCTGTCATCGCCATGATGATCCTGCCATATTTGTTCACTGGATATTTGATCGTCACAAAATTCTTTACACCCGTCATGCTGATCGTTCTCTTCGCCATCCCAGCCTTGATGCAAAGTGTGCCTCCTCTCATGAAACCCAGACCCGAAACTCGTCCCGAAGGTTTCCCTGATGGACAGGGTGGCTGGCCGCTTTATTTTGCCCCCATCGCATTTGGGAATAATCGTTCATTCGGTTCATTCTTCATGCTTGGTTTGTTGTTGGATGTTGCACTTCGCCTCATTCCAGCTACTCAAAATTTCTGGCGCTAACAATTTTTAGAGCGTAGCTTAAAAAAGAGCAGGAACTTTCCTGCTCTTTTTTGTTTAAGTCATATATTTCGATTGTTTGTATCCGATTTCACAAGTTGGTAGTATAATTTTTCGCGAGAGAGAGTTTTTATACGGCGATATTCGCCAAAAATTTCCAACTTAAAGGAGTAGTTATGCACATCAATTTTGCCATGTGGCGCAAGGCCTCATGGGAACTCATCAAAATGGACGACAAAAAAGAATGGGATGCACTCGATGTCATCTCCAAGTGGTTGATCGCCACACGATCCGCAGTGACCGCAGTCACTGTTTACTCCTGCATTATCGCTGGAGCCCTTGCCTGGCGCGATGGATATTTTTCATGGCTGCCGTGGATCATCCTGACCATCGGCTTATTCATTGCGCATGGCACCAATAATCTGCTCAATGATTACACCGATTTCTCGCGTGGTGTGGACAAGGATAATTACTTCCGCACACAATATGGCGTTCATCCCCTCGTGCAAAATTTCTGGTCAAAGAGTGTGCAGATCCGCTGGTTCATTGTCAGTGGTGTGCTTGCAACCCTTTCGGGTATTTTTGCGTTGTTCTACACCAACTTCAACCTCAGTGTGATCACCCTGTTTGCATTTGGCGCAGTGACTCTGCTTTTTTACACCTGGCCGTTCAAATATTGGGGGCTTGGTGAATTCGCCATCTTCCTGATCTGGGGACCGATTATGATCGCAAGCGTGTATTTTGTTCTCGCTCTCGGCAATGGCGGCGATTTGTCTAATGTCTTGAAGGTGGCACTTGCTGGTGTACCTTTTGGCTTGAGTGTTGCCAGCATTAATATTGGCAAACACATCGACAAGATGCAGGATGACAAAATCAAAGGCGTTGGCACATTCCCTGTGCGTGTTGGCCAGACCGCCGCTCGCTATGTAGATATTGCATCGATCGTGCTTGCGTATGGGGTTGTGATCTATCTTGTTGCAACAGGGTATTTCTCCACCTTTATGCTGCTGATCCTGTTTGCCATTCAGCGCGCCCTGTATGCCGTCTTTGCACTTTCCAAGCCGCGCCCCGATGCCGCCCCCAAAGGCTTTGAAGCGTTCTGGCCTACCTGGTTCTCTGGTTTCTGCTTCTATCACAATCGCATGTTCGGCGGCTTGTTCGTCGTTGGCATCTTGCTCGACACTCTTGCCCGCAAGTTCGCAGGCTCTTTGCCCCTTTCAGCCAACTGGCTTGGCGCAATCGTCTTGGGCATTGGCTTGGTCTACGCAGTTGTAAAGATGCAAATGGACAAGGCGAAGAAACCCGCCTAATTAACCAAGTTCTAAATTCGTAATTTCGATCCACGCGGGTTCGGGGTTTTCCAAAACTCCGAACCCGATTTTTCCCTCGGGGGTAAATGCCGCATATTGATTATCGATCCAGATGACCAAACCCAGCTGCGCATTCGGGCTCACAAGCGACTCAGAGACCTGCACATCATCCACATAAAAGCAGACACGCTTCGCACTCCACTCGAACCTGTAACTGTGCCATTGAGTGACATCCACACTGGGGGCGGATGAGTCTTCGTCAATGACTTTGCTCAATATTTTTCTGGCCGCCTTGCGTGAGAAGGGCAGTACCAATCCCGCCGCAAGCACCAGCAGGTGGAATTTTGGTGAACGAAAAGATTGCGCAAGAAATCCCTGCGCGGGTTTGTCGTTTCTAAATGACAAATAATTTTGCGCCGAAGCCGAGAAGAACCAGACTGCATTTGGCAGCATCGGCAGGCGAAATCGATTCCCGCCGAACCCAAGTGACATTCCAAACGGATCGTTCCACAGCCCGAAGCCCCATGTCCCGGGGATGGAACTGCTTGAGGCTTTTGCACGCAGGCTCAAGGTTAAGGAATGATGCGGAAACTTCCTCCTTGAGAGGCCGAAATAATCATCGATCTGGGCCAGACGATAGCTGGAAGAATCTCCCGCTGGGATCTTCAAGATGTAGCCGTTGTTTGTTTTCTTGATGCTTGCGTCTGGTGTGATTCTCGTTTTCATTTTTTACGTCTGCCTGTTGACCAGCCAAATGCCAACTAAAATTATGGCGCCGCCCAAAATGGATGCCCAGGTGATGGCTTCGTTCAGGATGACTGCCGCGACGACCATGCTGGTCAGCGGCTCCACAAAAAGGAAGGCGCCTGTTTGCGCCGCAGGTAGTTGACTGAGCGCATCGAACCATGCAATGTATGCCAGACCCGTGGTGAAGATGCCGAGGAAGATCATCGCGACCCATCCGCGCGCATCAAGCAGTTGTATTTCGGTGTATTGCCTGCCCACGAAAAATGCCACAGACGTGATCAGCCAGCCGATGGTCATGACCCAAAACGTCATACGCGTGGATGGGTGATTCTTTAATCCGCGCCGTGAAAGGATGGAGAACACCGCCCAATTGACCGCGCTGATCAGAATTAGAAAATCGCCGTATGTGCCGAACTTGCTGCTGGTTAGGGTTGTAAAATCACCTTTGCTCACAACAGCCAGCACGCCGATCATCGCAAGCACGATACCTGAAGATTGCAGAAAGTTTAGCTTTTCTTTTAAGATCATCCAGCCGAGAATGGCAATGAACGCAGGTGACGTGGAAACGATCCACGCGGTGGTTGTGGCCTGCGCCGTTTGCAAGCCGTTGGATTGCAGCCATTGATGAAATGAAATTCCCAGAAAACCAAGCAGGGCAAAATACCACCACTCGCCGCCTTTTGGAAACGCAAATTGTTTACGAACGACCACCGCAACCAGAAGAATGGGGATTCCCATTGCAAAACGCAGCCAGACGACCGCGATGGGGGACATTTGCCCCACGGCAATTTTTGTAGCAATAAAAGACGCGCCCCAGACGATCACTGCGAATAGGGCTTCGAGATATGGAACGAGTTTGGGTTTGGACATTAAATTTCCTTTGGAGAATTAATGGCGGAATTATAAATCGCGTTGACGCTTATGGGTATCTCCCAACCGCAAACATCCATCGGGTATAATATGCACTTCGGAGGCACTACTTTATGGAAATAACCTGGTACGGACATTCCTGTTTTCGTCTTACGGAGCGCAACTTCGCCACCGTGGTGACGGATCCATTTGATAACACTGTAGTCGGCTATGACGCGCTAAAGCTCAAAGCCGAAATTGTCACAGTCAGCCATGATGCGCCTGGCCACAACAATGTGGATGCAGTAAAAGGCACGACCCACCCCCTCAATGGCGCGGGTGAATTTGAAATTGGCGGCGTCTTTATTACCGCAGTCCAAACCATGGGCAATGGCAAGAAGAACAAGGACAAAGCCCGCAACACACTTTATGTCTTTGATTACGACGGCATCACAGTAGCCCATCTTGGAGACCTGCAGGAAGCCCCCACTCAGAGCGAGGTGGAAGCTCTCGGAACGGTTAACGTGCTCCTCGTCCCTGTTGGAGGCGGAGGCAGCCTTAACGCCGCGAAAGCCGCAGAGGTGGTCAGCCTGCTGGAGCCGAATATCGTCATCCCCATGCACTACTCCACGCCAGATGCAAAATTAAATCTGGATTCTCTGAACAAATTCCTCAAGGAAATGGGCTTAAGCAAGATCGATGCGCAGCCTTCGTTGAAAATCACACGCTCTGGTTTACCGGATGAAACCAAGGTTGTCGTTTTGGATTACCAAAAAGGATGACATGTCAGTCAAAGTAATAATGACTTGGGATATCGCCGCCGAACGTGATCGGGAATATTTTGAATTCGTCATCGGCGAATTCGTGCCTGGTGTGCAGCGGCTGGGATTACAACCCTCTGAAGCATGGGCCACTATTTACGGCTCCTATCCGCAAATTCAAGTTGGCCTGCTTGCGAACGACGCCGCGCAGGCGCGCCAGATTCTTGCATCTTCTGATTGGGTGCTATTGCAGGACCGCCTTTTCAGCTATGTAAAAAATTACTCCCATAAGATCGTACCCGTCCGCAGTGGATTTCAATTCTAGATAAAACACTTCACTTTCAAATGACGAATTCATTTTCAAAATATTGGCCGTGGTTTTTTCTTACCGCGGCCTTTGAGTCTCTGTTTGCAATTGCCGCCCTTCTGTTGGTTCCATCAGAAGGCGGATTGTCTTTCGCACGCCTTGCCCTGTTGGGTGTTCTCTTTTTACTTTTTGTCAGCGCGTCTTTTTTAGGATTTCGTGCCCGCCGTGATCCAGCTCAATTTGAATCGCTTGCCCGCACGCCGTTCATTCTTTCAGCAGCGCTTCTTTCCTTAATCTCCAGCCTGACTCTGTTTTTGTTGCGTTATCTTAACCCTGAGAGTCTCCTCCCGTACTACGAGAGAGTCGCTCCCTTGCTTTGGGTGGTGTTGATAATTTCCATGCAGGCGGTCATCTTTTTCAATCTCGTCAAAAACGGATTTCACGCCGAAAAATTTTCG